>JAYTVG010000440.1:0-1684 GCA_043744135.1 Deltaproteobacteria bacterium
CGGCAAGCTAGCACGCCGGCGGGGACGTGCGCGCGAGCGCAAACAACGCTAGCTTCATCGCCATGGGTGCATTTGACAGGCGCAGTGTGTTGTTTGGGGCCGCGGGTGTGGTGACGACGGCGACGTTGGCGTCGTGCCGCAAACCGCAAGAAGATGCGCCACCAGCGCCCGTCAACGACGCGCAAAAAGACGCTGCGGCCGCGCCGATGACCGCTGCCGATGTGGTGCCGTTGTTGGTTGCGATTGCCGATCGCATCGTGCCCACCGACGATCTCGGGCCCGGCGTGCGCGACCTCGGCGCCGACGTGTACTTCACAAACGTGCTCGCAGACCCGCGCATGAAGCAGGTGAAGTCGATCGTCACCCGCGGCGCGGTTTGGCTCAACAACGCCGCAAAAAAAGAGCAGGGCGTCGGTTTTGCGCAGCTGCCCGACGCCGCCAAAGACGACCTCATCCAGCGCATGGCGGACAACAAGGTGCGTCCAAATGGCGTGTCGCCTCAAGCGTTCGTCAAGGTCATGTTGGCGCTCGCGCTGGAAGCGTTTTTGGGCGACCCACGCCACGGCGGTAACGCGGGCGGCAAAGGATGGGACAGCTTGGGGGGGCTTGACTGGTCCGGGCGCAAGGCCTTGCACGTCGTGCAACACGACGACGACAACCACCACCACGATGCGGGTAGCGCCGCGTCGGAACATGATTCCGTGGTTCATCTCCCGAGGTCGACGAAATGACGACGTTTGACGCCATCGTGATCGGTTCCGGTGCTGGCGGCGCGCCGGTCGCGCAGCGGCTCGCGGCCAAGGGCATGAAAGTGCTGATGCTAGAGCGCGGCAAGCGCTACAGCCGCAAAGACTTCGCCGATCGTGACGAGATTGAATGGTCGCGGCGCGATCGCTTCGTTCCGAGCATCTTGACCAACCCGCACACGCGCCGCGGTGACGAGGGTGCCAAAGCGCAGCCCACCACCGACGGTTGGATCTCGTCCGTGTTAGGCGGCGGCACCGTGCACATGAGCGGATTTTTTCTGCCGTGGGTCAAAGACGACGCCAAGCAAAAGACGCGCCTCGACGCGCAAGGGGAACGCGCCCACACGGCGATCGATTGGGCGGTGCCGTTTGAAGACGTCGCCAAATACTACCCGACCGTCATCGACGAGATCGGCGTATCCGGGTCGGTCGACGCCAACATGGCCCCGCTTGGTGAGCACCCGGTTGCGTTGCGTTGTGACGCAGTGGCCAAGCAGCTTGGCGTGCCAGTGCAGCGCACGCCCCGTGCGATCTTGACGCAAAGCCGCCCCGACGAGGATCGCATCGCGTGCGCCTACCGGCTCGCGTGCGCCTCGTACGGCTGCCCCAACGACGCGCGCGGATCGATGCTCGTGACGTACATCCGCCGCGGCGAAAAGACCGGCAACCTCACCGTGTGGACGCAAGCAGAGGCAGTGCTGCTCAACAAAACACCTCAGGGCGTGGTCAATAGCGTCGTCATCAAACACCTCGACACCGACGTGCAAGAAACGGTGACGGCGTCGGTCGTAGTGGTGGCGTGCAGCGCGATTGAAAGCGCGCGGCTGCTGTTGTTGTCTGAGATAAACCCTGGTGGAAACGTCGGCAAAAACCTGTGGTTTTCCATCTACGTCGATGTCAATGGTTGGTTTGATCGACAGCAGCACCCCGACGTCATG
>JAYTVG010000441.1:0-1684 GCA_043744135.1 Deltaproteobacteria bacterium
CGCGGCTGGCAGCGGCAAGGTCGACGCCTTCACGCGCATCGTTTTAGAGCTGCTGTACCCCAAGGGACACGAACACCAGCTCACCGCGCACACCGGCGCTGCAGAGTCGAGGGTCGCGCTGGTGGTGGCGTCGCCGCGTGCGGACGCGCGCTTTCGCGTGTTGCTGGACCTGAAAAGTGGCCGGCGCGCACTACAGCGCCTAACCGCGACCGGCGCAGAGTTGGTGTCGACGTCGGCCGCGGAGATCGCACAAGCCATCACCGCGCAGCTCGGTTTTCCTGGAGAGGGCGTGCTGCGCGACGTGTGTTTCACGACGCGAGACGAGCTGCCTTCACGACGCGCGAAGCGCTCGACGGTCGAGGCCAGCGGGTTGGTGGCGCGCCCCAAGGCCGATAAGCCGCTGCCGCCAGGGTTCGGCGACGATGGGCCCTCGCAAGACAGCCGCTCCGCCGCGCGCCCACCTCCGCCCGGCTTTGGCGAGCTACAAAGCGATCCTGCTGCCGCCATCCGCAGCGGCCGCAGCAGCGCGCAACTGCGCGATCGTCTAGAGCAAATCGATACGCTGTTGCGCTCGCACGACGTCGTTAAAGACCTCGAGTTTGAGCTCGACGGCTTACAAAAGCGCGGCTTTGAGCTCGACGCGCGCTTGAGCCCTTTGCATACGCTGCGGCGCGCAGCACAGCAGGCGCAAGCAGAGGCGCAGCGCTACGACGACGTGGCACATCTGCCAGCAGAGCTGCCGCAGTGGGGCACGCGGTTGCAACGGCTCACCTTGGAACTCGACGACGACCTAGCGCGCATCGAACAAGAGCAACAACGCGTCAGCTCCGCCGTCGGCGATGTGAGCACGTCACGGCTGGCGCGCGCACAACGCGAGCCTCTGGTCGTGTACGGCGTCGGGGTGGGCGTGGCGGCGGTCGCCCTCGGCATCTTGGGCGCAGTGCTCGAAACGGGGCTACGGTGGATAGCACTCGTCGACATTCCGGCGTTCGGCCTCGCACTTTACGGCGCATTTCGGATGTTGGGCGCGCTCGAAGACACAGAGATCTTACGGCGGCGTTTGGGACGGTTCGACAGCGAGCGGTTGCGCGCGCGCGAACGCTACGACGCGCAAGCGGCGCGCATCAACGCGGTGTTGCTCGCACACCAATGCACGGCGCAGCAGCTGCCGGACCTCGCTGAACGCCAAAACGCGCGCTACGCGGCGCTCGCGCTCGCGAAAGACACGGCCGAAAATCTCGCGAGCGCCGAACTTGGTGGCGACGTCGCGGCGGTTGATGCGCAACGCGCACAGGTCAGTGCAGCCGTCGCCGCAGTGGAGCTGAGGCTGCAGGCCGCGGGCGAAGCCGGCTACGCAGGTGGCGCCGATCTGCAAGCCGAGCGCGCCGGCATCATGCACGAGCTCGAGGGGCCGACGTCTCACGCCGCGGCAGCGCCACAGCCGCCAGATAGCCAAGCGGTGTCGTCCGCGACGGTCAGTACGGCGCCGCCCGAGGACCTCGTCAAACGGCTGATCGATACCGTGCGCGATGAATTCATGCTGGACGCCGATGCCATGGCGCAGATGGTTGTCGCGCGCGCGTCGCAAGTGGGTACAGCGCTGTCAGACGGACGCTACAGTGCCGTGCAATTTGCCGGCGGTGCCGCATGCCACGTGGTCGACGCCGCCAGCGACGACGTGTTG
>JAYTVG010000442.1:0-5359 GCA_043744135.1 Deltaproteobacteria bacterium
GCCATGTATGCGGGCGTCCCTGGGATGACGTCGCGCTGCGTGATGGGCGTCTTGCCGTCGAGGTCGGGGTCGATGCTGCGTGCCAGGCCAAAGTCGAGCACCTTGGCGAAGTCGACATCGCCGCTGCGCTCCACCAGCATGATGTTTTCGGGCTTCAAGTCGCGGTGCACGATCGACGCGCCGTGCGCCGCCACCAGCGCCGACGCCACCGCGCGCACGATGTGCACGGCGCGATCCCAAGGCAGCACGCCCGCAGCGTCGAGGGTGTCGCGCAAGCTGGTGCCCTGAAGATACTCCATCGCGATATACGGCTCGCCCGCCTCGGTCAGCCCGAAGTCGTACAGCGTGACGACGTGCGGATGCGCCAGCCGCGACACCGCGCGCGCTTCCTTTTCGAACCGTTTGGCGGACGTGCGATCTGCGTGGTGCGCGTGCAGCAGCACCTTGAGGGCGACGGGGCGGTCGAGGGGACGCTGGATGGCGAGGTACACGGCCCCCATGCCACCTTGGTTGAGCTTTTGAACGACAGCGTAGCGGCCCGCGATGAGTTTGCCGATGTAGCTGTCGTCTAAGGGGTGCTGAGCATCCACGCCCGCACGCTAGACCAAAAGTCGCCGCCCTGACGAGTTGACGCACTTCGAGGCAAGTGGGCGACGCCAGCGCAAGCCGAGATCGCCCCCTTGCGAGGCCGGTGGTCACGACCAAGCGAGCAACCTTTGCGCGCGTGCCCTGGTGTTTACGAGGACACCGTTCGAGAGCATCGGGCTTTGTGGTACGATGGCGTGTGCCCGATTCACCCATTCTCGCGTGCGCCGTGTGCGGCACGACTTTTCAACCTCGCGTGTCGTACCAGTTGGACAAGCGCTCTGACGGCAGCGTGCGCGGCTATTGCTCGCTGCCTTGTAAAGCGGGGGCGTCGAAGTCGAGCCCCACGACGTGCAGCTGTTGCAACAAGCCGTTCACATTGACGTTCGCTTACCAAGCGCAGCGCACCAGTGACGGCGCGATGCGCTACGCGTGTTCGGAGGCGTGCCGCAAGGCAGCCCCAGCGCAGATTTCCGCTGCGACGCCAACCCCGTTTACCGCGGCGACAACGTCGACACCGGTCGGGCAGGCCGCGAGTGCAGCTGGTCCGCGCGCGGCGCCCACGTTGCGCCCGTACCGCGTCGCAGTGCTCAACCAAAAAGGCGGCACCGGCAAGACCACCACCTCGATCAACCTCGCTGCGGGCTTCGCGGAGGCGGGCGCCAAGGTGCTGCTGGTGGACTGCGACCCGCAAGGGAACGTCGGCATCTCGCTGGGAGTGCGCAGCGACAAGACGCTGTACCACGTGCTGCTCGATGAGTGTTCCATCGACGACGTCATCGTCCCCATCAACAACAACCTCGACATCGTCACCTCGGACGACACGCTCGCAGCTGCGGAAATCAAGCTCGCGCAACACCCGGCCCGTGGAGCAGTGCTCGCGCGTCGCCTCAAAGACGTTGGCTACACGCACGTGATTTTAGACTGCGGGCCCAGCTTGAGTCTCATCAACCAAAACGCCCTCTGCGCCGTCGACGAGGTGTTGGTGCCGGTGGCGTGCGACTACTTGTCGTTGGTGGGTGTCAAACAAGTGCTCAAGACCGTCAAAAACATCAACCAACACCTCGGCCACCCGCTGCGTGTGGGCGCGGTGCTGCCGACGTTTTACGACGGGCGCGCCAAGATTTGCCGCGATGCGCTTGAGGCGCTCAAAAAACATTTCGGACCGCTGTGCCTGCCCCCGGTGCGCATGAACACCAAGCTCAAAGAGGCGCCGAGCCACAAAAAGACCATCTTTGAGCACGATCCGTCGTCGACGGGCGCGGAGGACTATCGGGTGGCTGTGAAGTGGATGATCGAGCGCGCAGCACATGTCCGCGCCGGTACGCTCGTCGATGTCGCGCACGGTGACGCAGGCCCCACGGTCGCAGGCAGCGCGGTCGCAGGCCCCACGGTCGCAGGCAGCGCGGTCGCAGGCGGCGCGGTCGCAGGCAGCGCGGTCGCAGGCGGCGCGGTCGCAGGCAGCGCGGTCGCAGGCAGCGCGGTCGCAGGCAGCGCGGTCGCGCAGGGCGTTCGCAGCGCGGCGCTCGTGGGAGGTCGCGCGTGAAAAAGAAAACGGCAACTGCCAGCCGTGGCGATGACGCGACCATGGGCGAGCTCGGCCTTGGCGAAGATCCCCTCGGCCTCGATCCGCTCGTCGAACATTTTTACCAACGGCCTAGCGCGCTGTCCGCACCTTCGACGCGGACACCACGCTCAGATCGCACCAAGGGGCGCCAGCCGCTGCGCGACGGCCAGTCGTACCGCTTGGTGACCTTCTCGTTTTACGAGGAGGACGTGGCGCGCTTGGACGCGCTGCTGTGCGAAGCAAAGCGCCTGGGACATCGACGCGTGAGCCGCTCGCAAATCGTGCGGCTCGCGCTGCGCCAAGTCGATGTCAAAGATCTTCCCGAGCTGATCTAAGCGCGCGGCACTCGCACATCACGCGACGTGCAGCGCGCTGAGCTCAACGGAGCTATTGCACATCACCGGCGTCGTTTTGTCCGAGCAGCAATCGATCGGCCCAGCGCGTATCGCTCGTTGCGGTCGCGAGCTCAGGTGCTGGCGGTGCGTTGACGGCGCGCTGTGCGCGCTCCGCGCGATCCTTGAGCACCAAGCGCATCGCAGGACGCTTGGCGCGGTCGGCGGCATCAAACAGCAACGTCGCGGCCTGCTGCGCGTCGCCCTTGCGCAACAGTGCCGTGCCTAACGTCAGCTGCGCCTGCTGCACAAACGGTTCGGGGAGCGCGCTGTCCTGCAGCACCTGCGTCAACAGCGTCGCACCTTGCGCCACCGCCCCCAACTGCACCAAGCGCCGCGCCAAAATGTAGCGCCCAAGCGCGACCACGGCCGGCGGTTCGTACGACGGCGTCGCGACCGCCGCAGCGAGCGCCAAAAATGCGCTTTGACGCAGCTCCGCTTTGACCAGCACGTTGAGCGCGCTTTTGGCCACGCTCGTCGCATCACCCGCCCGCAGCGCGCAATCCGCGAGCAAGCGCTTGGCCCATAGCGTGCGCTGGGATTCGTAGGCGCGCGTTTCAATTGGCGTGCGCGCCCACGTCGCGAGCGCCTCGCGTCCCCTGCCCGTGCGCCACAGCGCGTCACCGTAGGCTTCCGCGTTCGCCGACGTGTCGCCCTCGGTGGCGCTGGCCAAGCGCGCAGCGATGTCGAGCAACGCCACGTTGTCGCGGTTGTCGGCAGCATCGACGTAGAGGTCTTGCAGCGTGGCCACCGACAACGGCCCTTGGGTGCTGGCTTGCGCGATAGCACCCGCGACGTTGCCGCTGCGCGACATCACCCGCACCTCGTCGGCGAGGATGTTTTGTTCCGGGTCGCAGGTGGTGTCGAGGATCGACGGCGCCGAAAAGCGCGCGCGGGCAGCCACGGCGGCATCAGCAGGCAGCGGCAGCGTGCGCAACATCTCGTCGTGCTCGGCGGCGAATGCGGGCAACAGCTCGGCGCCGCCCGCGGCGTCTTTAAGCGAACCGGTCGCGTACAGCGTGCGCAGCGCGGCGGTCGGGTCGGGCAGCGCGTGCGCGAACAGCGATTCGATCACGGCGCCGGCCGCGACGTACGCACGCGACGGATTCTCGGTAAAAAACGACACCCCCTCAAACAGCGCGATGGTGTTTGGCGTCTTGGCCATCGCGTGCATCGCCGCGGCTTGTTCGCGCGTCGTCAGCCCGTCGCGCACGCTGAGCTCTGGAGTGACGGCGACCGCGACGCCTTCGGTGACGGCCGCGTTGTTAAACAGCAGCATGCTGCCTGGGGTTTTGAGCAGCGAGTTGCTCAGCTCACCGGCCAACACATGCGCGAGCTCGTGGCCGAGGCTGTCGTGCGGCACCTCCACCGACGACAGGTGAATCTCGCGGCGCCACGGCAACGCGAAGTCGACGTGTTGCGCACCCGTGTAGTGCGCGCGTTTGTCGGGCGTAGCGTGGACAAAAATGTGCACGTCTTGCTGCGCTTGCACGCCCAAGCGGGTGCGCAAGCGCTCCAGCCACAACGTGCCTTCGGCCAACATCGCGTCGACGTCACGCGGCCGTGTGTCATGCGGATCCGCGTGCACGATCAGCGGCCCGCGCTGCTTGACGAGACTGTAGTCGGCGACGAGCGTATCGTGTGACGGTGGGAACTGCTTGAGCGCTGCCCGGTGCGCAAACCAGCCGCACACTGCGAGGGCGATTGCCATCCCATAGACCGCCGGACGCGAGATCGCTTGCGTGTTGAGCCCCGCGCGCCGAATGCGCGGGTACACGGCAGCCGCAAAGCACAGCAGCGCCGCACCAAAGCAAGCGGTCGCGAAGCGAAACGTCACCGCGCGGTTGCTCAAACTGGCGCCGTGCAATAAATCGCCTTCCACGACGACAAATGCGTGGCTGTGCACGACGAAGCCCGGATTTTGCACCCAGTCAAACAGCAACCACGCGGCCATCAACAGCTCAACCGCGAGCATCACCAACAAGGCCCGCCTCGGCCGGCGCACAAAGCGCCCGACCAGCGTGCCGAGCGCGACTTGAAACACCATCACGGGTGCTGCGAGTAAGAAAAACGACACGTACCCGCGGTCCGCCTGACACGTCGGATGCACACGGCCGCCGATCGCTGTGGCGACGACAAATACCGCAGTGCACACGGCGGCGAGCGCGAGACCACCAAGCGCGTCGTCCCAGGCGCCGCGCTCGCTTTTTTGTGCGGCGCGCACCGCTTGCGCCAACCCCAGCGCGATGCCGCCGACGATCGACAACACACCAGCAGCCTCAGGCCCCGGGTTTGAAAGCAGCGGCGAAAACATGCACGCGACCGCGGCCACCGCGACAGCCACGACCGCGAGGACACCCACAACCAAAGACAACTGCCGCATCGAAGCGTCTTAGTGCCGTCGGCGCGCGCTGCGTAGGGGGAATCGCCCCGGGGTGCGCCGAACGTTTTGTGCGGCGTGCTGCCGTTAGCGGCTGTTGTCGAGCAGCTTTTTGTAGACGATGTCGCCGAGCGCCGACTGCATCATGGTCTCAACGACGCTCTCAAACGCGCGTTGCTCGGCTTCGTCGACGTGCAAAAACCGAATGCCCATGCCGAGATCGGCGATCTCGGGCCGCTGCGATCGCCCCTCGGTGTTGATCCAGGTGACCTGGCCGCGCAGCGTAAACGGGTCGTCGCGCGCGGGGACGAAGAGCTTGAAGACGAATTCCGTACCCACCTTCAACGGCTTGTCCGTCTTGATGAACGTGCCGCCTTTCGAGATGTTTTTGGTGTAGTCGGAAAAAAACGTGTTCATCTTTTTGTATTCGACCTT
>JAYTVG010000443.1:0-5355 GCA_043744135.1 Deltaproteobacteria bacterium
CTGGCAGTGCGGCGCAGTCGCTGACGGGGTCGACGGTGCCGCCATCGCTGGCGAAGCCGAGCGCCTGCAACTGCGCGAGGCTGCCCGCGAACACATCCATATCGACGGGTCCTGAGATGCCGCTCACGGTGCCGCTGTCGGTGCGTTGGTGAAAGGTCCACGACGTCCAAGGAGGTGCGACGAATGGGCAGTCGGTGCCGTAGTGCGCAATCCACAGCGGGTGATCCGTAAGATCAAACGCACCCACGGTATCGCGCCAAAAGTACGGGCCGGTGTACACGATGGGCTTGACGCCGAGCGCCGCCTCGACGTGATTGACCCACTGGGTGACCTTGTTGCGAATGGTCGCGGCGCTTTGACCACCCGAGCTTTCGACGTCGATCACCGGTGGCAGGTCGCCGGGCTCAAGGTGGCCGATCTTGGCGATCAACAAGTCGGCCTGCGCGATGGCGTTTTGGTTGGGGCGGAAATATTGGTACGCGCCGCGAATGACGCCGTGCGCGCGCATCTGCGCCCAGTTGTTGGCGAACTTGCTGTCGTTGAAGTTGTTGCCGTCTGACACGCGCGCAAACGCAAACTTGACGCCGTCGTTAGCGACGTTGGTCCAGTTAATGGTGCCCTGGTAGGCGCTGACGTCGATGCCCTTGACGCGCGTGCTGGGACGGCATTGGCGCGTGAGCGAAGCACTGTCGCCTTCGACGTCAGACGCGCCCATCACCGCGCCTTCATCAAGCGACACCAAGCAACCCGCTGCGGTTGCGATCACGGCGGAGACAAAAACGATGCGCGCGGCGTTTTGCATGATCAGACGGTACGCGCGCTTTTTCGTTGTGCGCGTCATCACACTGACTGACCTGACACGTCGCATCGGCCAAACGACCGACCTGCCGGCGAGAACTGACGCGCAACTTTGCCTGCATTTGGACGAAATGGCGCGGTCGGGAACGCAAACGCGCGCCGGGCGGTGCGCCGATGCACACCTACGACCCCTGTTGGCCGATCTCTATGCCGCCGCAACGAAGGCATCGCGCAGCAGCGCCGCGGCTTTATCAGCGTCGTGACGCTGCGCCACGCGGCGATGCCCTTCAGCCCCGAGCGCGTCGAGTTCGCGTGGGGTAGCGGCGAGCGCAGCGCGCATGGCGTCGCGCAGCGACGGCACATCGCCCGCGGGCACCAGCCAACCGCATCGATCGTTTTGCACGAGTTCAGGAATGCCCGCGACGTACGTCGAGATCACCGGACGCCGCAGTGCGAGCGCTTCCATGATGACCACGGGCAATCCTTCCGCGAAGCTCGGCAGCACCATGGCGCGCGCGGCCAACAGCTCTTCGCGCACCTGCGCACCATCGGCCCAGCCGGTGATGCGCACGCACGCTTTTAGACCATGGGCCGTGATGAATTGCTCCGCTTGCGCGCGCATCTCGCCGTCACCCACGAGCACTAGTTCAAGCGCGATGCCCTCAGCGACCAGGTCGGCGGCGGCCTGCAGCAACAACAGCTGACCCTTTTGCTCGCAGATGCGCCCGACACACACCAGACGTGGGCTCGCTGTGATGGGGCGCTGATGGTGCGCGTCCAAAAACGACGCATCGACGCCGCACGGCACCACTTTGATCTTCTCCCACTGCCGCCCATCGGTGCGTCGCAGCAGCTGACTGCGGCCAAAACTCGAGACCCCGACCGCAAAACGCGAGCGCGCGATTTTTTCTGAAAGTGCGATCAAGTCGGGCTTGTCGAATTCCTCCGGCCCGTGCGCGGTGAACGAAAATCCCGGCCCGCCCAGCGCCTCACACAACAGCGCCACCGTCGTGGAGTTGGTGCCGAAGTGGGCGTGAACGTGGGTGACGCCGCGCCTTTTGCACTGGCCGAGCAAGCTCGCAGCTTCCGCCAGATACGCCAGGTGCACCAACCGTCCGCGGTCGCTGCTGCCGCCCAGCCTGAGCGCCATGCGCGCCGTACCAAGCGTGCGTAGCGGCGCGCGCACAAACGCTCCCGCCAGCGACGTGGCGAGGCCAACCGCACCACCGACATTAGTGCGCAGCAGCACGTGGGTACGCTCAGCTTCTTGTTGGTCATCGGCGTCTGTGACCGCACCGGTGTCGCGCACGCTGAAGCGCTCGACGACGACACCCTGCGCTTCGAGCGCACGAATCTCGCGGCGGATAAACGTGTGGCTCACCTTGGGGTACTGGTTGACGAGGTAGGCGACGTGAAGGTTTGCCATCGGTGCGCGCATCATGCCTCGGTCCGTTTGCGGTTGGCTACCAGGCGGCATCGCCAACGATGCGGGTACCGGGAGCGTCGCTGGGCCAATGCGCGCAGGATTTTGCCAGCGGCCATGCACCTCGGGCATGATCACGACAACGTCTGCTGAGATCAACGCACTGAAACGGACCCGCCATCGCCGTCACCGCTGCCCCCTGCATCACCGAGCTACCGCGTGCCTCTGACAAGGTGGGTGACACGCAGGCGTCGCGCGCCGCGTGCCACCGCGTTGGTGTCGTCGTCATTGGCCGCAACGAGGGCGAGCGCATGACGCGCTGTTTGACATCGGTGTTGGCGGCGACGCGCGGACCGCTCGTGTACGTGGACTCGGGCTCGACGGACGACAGCGCTCAGACTGCGCGGGCCCTCGGCGCGGACGTCGTGCAGCTGGCTACTGCGCCCTTCACTGCAGCGCGCGGCAGAAACGCCGGCACTGATCGCATCGTTGCGCTGCACCCTGCGCTTGAGTTCATCCAGTTTCTCGACGGTGATACCGTGATGCAAGCGGACTGGATCGCGCGCGCGGTGCACGAATTCGACAGTGACCGCGGCCTCGCTGCCGTGACCGGACGTCGTCGCGAGATTGCACCGCACCGCAGCGTGTACAACCGCATGTGCGACGTCGAATGGAACACTGAAGTCGGCGACACCGCAAGTTTCGGTGGCGATGTCATGGTCCGCGTGGCCGACCTGCGCGCAGTCGGCGGCTACCGCGAAGCGTTGATCGCTGGAGAAGACCCGGAGCTAGCGTTGAGGTTGCGCGCGCGCGGCCGACGCATCGTCCGCGTCGAGGCTGAAATGACGCTTCACGATGCTGGCATGACGCGGTTTTCGCAGTGGTGGCGCCGTTCGGTGCGCGCTGGTCACGCGTTTGCTCAGTGCGCAGACGAGCATCGCGACATCGGTTTTTGGCGTCACGAGGTGAACAGCAACTGGGCGTGGGGCGCCGCCGTCCCCGCACTCGCTGCGATGACAGCCCTGCCGTCTTTAGGCGGCAGCGTGCTGTTGGCGGCGGGCGCGTACGCGCTGCTCGCGAACCGGGTGCGACGCAACACCGAGCGGTCGGGGACGCCACCCGAGCACGCCCTCACCTACGGTCTGTTGACGGTGCTCGGCAAAGTGCCTGGGGCGCTTGGTCAAACCCGTTACGCGCTGTCCAAGCGCCGAGGGCGGCCCACGTCGCTCATCGAATACAAATAGCCTTCGAGCGCGCGCGCGAATGCGTGCTTCAAACGCATTTCCTTGGTAGACCACGATCGTGAGCGGTCGCCGAAACGCCCAAGATCCCCTCAGCGCCGTGCCCACGAGCGACCCTGGGGTTATGCGTGACGCGGGCGGGCGTGATGATGGCGTGCGTGCTTCAGTCGTGCGCGACCCGCTGCTGCGCGATGCAGGCTCGCGCGTGCCGGCTCCAATCGAGGCTACGCTCGAGCCGCCCACGGAGCGCAATAGTCAAGACGGCGGCGCCACCGGCGGCCACACCGTCATCATCAACGTCGAGCAGCACCAGCAGCGCAAACAAGATGACGGGCGCTATATGATGGTGCGCCAAGCGGACGCGTCGACCGCGCATCTGCTCGTGTGCATGGGCGCCAACGTCGGCTTTCGTTACCCCGTCACCAACGTCGACATGGTCATCGGCCGGTCGGAGCGTTGCGACATCCGCATCGACGACGATCGCGTGTCGTCGCGCCACGCCGAGCTGGTGCGCCGTGGCGCCCGGTACCGCATCTACGACCTCGGTTCGTCCAACGGCACGCTGGTTAACGCCCAGCGCGTCGACGAGATCGACCTGCGCGACGGGGACTTGATCCAAATCGGCTACACGGTGTTTAAGTATCTGTCGGGTGAGCAGGCCGAGCGCCCCACCGGCAACACCAACCCCGGCCGCACGGCGCCTGGCCGCACCGTCGTCGACCCTGAAGCGCACCAACATTTTGAGCAGGTCGCAAGCAAGCAAAACACCATGGCGACCATTGGACGCCCACCGGTGGGACGCACGCCGCAGGCGCTCATCGTGCCGCAGTCGGTGCTTCCCGTCGTGCCCGTCACGCAACCTTACGGCAACGGCGGCTTAGCGCCGGGCGCTGGCGGTGTCGGCGGCCTCGGTGCGGTCCGCACCCGCAGCGATGACGACGACGACGAGGTCTCCATCACGGAGATGATCACGCAACTGCGACGCGTGATCTTGTTTTTTTGGCCCTATCGGTGGTTGGTGGCGGGGCTTGCGTTGTTGGGGTTCGTCTCGGGCGGCGTGAGCGCGGTCGCGGCCCCCCCGCGCGTCGCGGCCTTTTTTGAAGTCAGCTTGCAGTCCAAGGCGTCTGACAACCCGCTCGACAAGGTGACGAACTCAAACGTGGAGTTTTTCCGCTCCGCCGCCACCAACTTTCGCTCGACCGGCTTGATCGAAAAAACCTTGATCTCGCTTGGCACGTCGCGCCCGGCACCTGGCGACGTGCAGGCGGTGCAGGACTCGACCGCATTCGTCAACATCAGCGGCAGCGGCAACTCGCAAACCTACGTCGGCAGCTACCGTGGCGAGAGTGCTGAAAAGAGTTTGGCGTTTTTGGAAAAGCACGTGCAAAACTACCTCGACACCGAGATTGACAAGACGCTGAAGGTCATCCGCGCCTCGACCGAGTTTTTGGACAAACAGCTCAAAGACAACGAGTCTGAACTCAAGCGCACAGAAAGCGCGCTCACCGAGTTCAAAAAGAAAAACATCGACGGGCTGCCCGACCAAGCCAAGCAGTATTACGACTACCTTTTTGACATCCATAAAAAGGAGTCGGACCTCGCCGGCGAGATCGCAAGGCTTGAAGCGGAAGCAGCGGTAGATGCGCGTCGGGTGGCTGTCGAAAGCCCGCTCGTGGAGAGCCGCGTGCTGGCGACGCGCCCGTACCAACAAGCGATCGTCGACGTCAACCGCCAACTTGCCGAGGCGCGTTCGCGTGGGCTTGCCGACGATCACCCCGACGTGCGCCAACTCGAAAGTAAGGTGGCGGAGCTGCGACAGTTGGAGAAGGACGCCAAAGCTTCGTCGGACGACACCGAAGTCGAACGGAGCCGCAACCCAATTTACGAATCCTC
>JAYTVG010000444.1:0-5347 GCA_043744135.1 Deltaproteobacteria bacterium
GCGCCGGCGAGGAGCACAGCAAGTGGACTTCCTGTCCACGTCGCGAGCACCGCAGCCGGCAACGACGCCACAAGCCCGTACAGCTCGCGATCCCTAGAAGGAGAGGCGGAGGCCTAGACCGGTGCGAACACCTCCCTCTTTGGCAACAAAGGCAAAGACGTCCAAATCTTTGCGCGGCTGGTAGCCGATGCTGAGCGCACCTGAAAAATCTTTTTGATGCAGCAACCCTTGGCTGGCGCTGAGGTTGATGACGACGCCCTGCGCGGTGGTGCCTGACAGCGATCCCGACAACGTCAACCCTTGCGCTTTGAGGTGGTCGAGGGTGGGTCCCGCCAGGACGCTGCTGACGCCGACGGTGGCCGTCCACGTGCGGTCATCGACGACAAGCGGCTGCACGAACTCAACGCCGGTGGTGATGGTGGGGTCCTTGAAGTGCGCGCCAACGTCGAGGCGCACGCGCGCGTGGACGTGGTCAGAAAACAACCCCACCTTGAGCGTCGGCGCGATGCCGACCTTGTCGAGCGCCGAGGTACCCTGAAGATACAGCGTGCCGCCGAGCGCGACCGCAGCACCAGCCACCAGGCCGTAGTACGCAGACGCGTTGTCGCCTTTGAGCTGCTTGAGCCAGTCAAGCGCGAGGTCTTTGCTGACGTCACCGAGGTCCTTGAGGCGCGCGGTCGCAAGCGTGCGCCCGTGTAGACCGTGCTGCTCAAGGACGCTTTGCAAGTGATCGGCCACCCCCGGCGCCAGCTGCGCCACCGGCAACTCGAGCAGCAGCGATGTCGCGGCGCGCTGCACCTCGCGCTCTTGCGACGGCGTCAGCGGCCGATCGCCCGGGTGACCTTGGCTGGCGCTGACCGCCAGACCCATCGCGTTGGTTTGCGACGCGCTTTGCAAGCGCATCAGGAAGTTGTCGAACGCCACGCGCGTCACGTCGTCGGTGCTGAGCTCCCCCAGCGCCGCGGTGCGGGAGTTTTTGACGTGGTACATCGACAGATCAAACGCTGAAGCGTTTTGCGGCAGCGTGTCTTGCGTCCACACAGGTGGACCAGTGGTCGCTGGCAGACGCACGTCGAGCTTTTGACCCGCCACCGCTGGGACGGTCTGCGCATGCGCGGATGGTGCGCCCACCAACACCGCCAGCGTCATCAAGACACCGACGGCGCCGGCCTTCAACGTCGACATGGACGGCGACGTGGACGGCGACAGCATCTGCAAGCCGTGCAACACCGCGTGCGCGCCCGCACCGGCGCGCGCGCGCGTGCTGGTGCCCGCTTGCGTGTCGACGCCGTCGACGCGCGTCACCACGATCGGCTGCGGCGACGCGTGCGTGAGCGCTAGCGCGTCGACGTGTGCGCTCGCGTGCGCAGTTGCAGGAGCAGTGGTGACCATGGGCTTTCGAATTTTCACGGGGACTCCTGAGGGTCAAAGCGCAGCGACCCAACGACATCATCAAACGCCGCCCGCGCGCGCGCAGCGTCGTGTTTTTGCGCACTCACGGTCACGACCACGACGCGGCCGCGCGCTGCATCAAGTGCATAGAGCTGAAAGACCACGCGCTCAGGGGCGACCGCGTCCACAACCACCGCGGCCGCGTCGGCGACATGCGCGTCACGTTGCTGCGTCACCGCGTAGCCAGCCACGGAGCCCAAAACGATGCTGAGCTGCTCGCGCACGTAGCGCAGCAGCGCAGGCGTGCCACCGCTGAGCGCTTGTTGGCTAAAGGCCAGCGAGACCGTGGGCGCCTGCGGCCGATCGACGAACGTCAACACGCTGGTGTCGACGAGACCGACCGGCTGTGCGAAGCGCAGGCCGCGGTAGCTGACGTCAGCGAAACGGGTCATCGTGGTGTCTGCATCGTGTGTGATGGTGTGCTGTGCGTCGTAGCGGTGATCGTTGCGAAAGCCAAAGCGAGGGAGTTTGAGGATGTCACGACCGAGTGCCCCCGTCTTGTTTGTCCGCGTCATCGACGTGCTCGACCGCACACACGCTGGCACGCGCGCCGCCGCCACCCTCAGCGAGCGCTTTTTGCAGTTCAAATCCCAAGTCGCGCAGTTGACAGACCGGGTGGCAGCGGCACGCGCAGACATCGATGCGGCGCGCGCCATCGAGGCTGAGCGCGACACCCTACGCCAACAGTTGCTGGTGCGGGTGCGGGTGGCCTGCGAGGCGATCCGCGTGCGGCGCGGGGCCCAGCTGGTGGTGGACGCGGGCGCCACCCTCGCGTCGGACGGTGCCCTTGACATCACCGCGGATGTGATCGCGGCCTTGGACGCGCAAGAACCGTAGCAACTTCGACTATTTGTTAGTTTTGGTAGGCAGCGGCATCACGTAGCCAAGATGCTGTTGGTTGCGCTCCTTTGCGAGTTTCATTTGCCGTTGTCGTTCGCGCAAACCGGCAAGCTTTTGTGGCGACGTCTTGGCAAAACAGCGCGGGCAACTGACGCCCACCTCGTAGTGCGGGGAGTCGGCGGCTGCGGCGTCCACCGGCATGAAGCAGGCGTGACACACCACCGCACGTCCCGCGGCCAGCCCGTGGCCAACCGTGACGCGTCCGTCAAACACGAAGCACTCGCCTTGCCACGTGCCAGCGTCAGCGGGAGTGTGCTGCAAATAGCGCAAGATTCCGCCCTGCAGATGCACCACATCCGTGAACCCACGTGATAGTAAATACGACGTGGCCTTTTCGCAACGGATGCCCCCGGTGCAAAACAACGCCACGGTGCGCGTCTTGTCGGCCGCCAGCTGCGCGTCGACGAATGCAGGGAATTCCGAAAACGACGTCGTCATGGGGTCTTTGGCGCCGCGAAAGGTACCGAGCTCGACTTCAAATGCGTTTCTGGTGTCAACGAGCACGACGTTTGGATCCGCCACCACGGCGTCCCACTGCGCTGCAGAGACGTAGCGTCCTACGCGCTGCGTCGGATCAATTCCAGGTACTTTAAAAGTGACGATTTCTTTTTTGATCTCCACTTTTAATCTATAAAATGGCACCTCTACAGCGTGCGATTCTTGATGTTTTAAGTTCTGCAGTGGTTTGAGCGCGCGCAACCAAGCCAGCACCGCATCGACGTTGTCGCTGGTTCCCGCGATGGTGCCGTTGATGCCTTCGGTGGCGAGCAAGATCGAGCCTTTGACGTCATGCTCACCACACAACGCGCGCAGCTGTCGCTTGAGGGCTGGCAACGCGAGCAAGGGGGCGAAGTGGTAAAATCCCGCGACCACCACCGACCCTGCGGGGTGAAACGTGGAAGTCTTCATCGTCCATCCCTCAAACGCGGACCCAGCGGGCGCGCCTTCGGGAGGTGAACAATGAAATTCACCGAGGTTCGTTGGTGAACAATTGAATTCAATTGTTCACCAACAAACGAGGTCAACAACGTCATTCACCCCTCGAACACAGCAATACGACGGCGTCATGCAGACCGCTCCGCTACGTGGGTTTTTTGCGTTCCGCTTCGTTGCGCTCGACGATGCGGTCCACCAACCCGTAGGCGATGGCTTCTTGCGCGCTTAAAAAATAGTCGCGGTCGGTGTCTTTTTCGACGACGGCCAACGGCTTGCCCGTGCTGCGCGCCAAGATCTCGTTGAGTTGTTCGCGCAGCTTTAAGATCTCGCGCGCTTGGATTTCGATGTCGCGCGAGGTGCCGCCTGCCCCGCCGTTGGGTTGGTGGATCATGACGCGGCTGTTGGGCAAAATCTGCCGCTTGCCCTTGGTGCCAGCCGCCAGCAACACCGCCGCCATCGACGCGCACTGGCCGACGCACACCGTTTGCACATCGCACGGCACAAACTGCATGGCGTCGTAGATGGCCAAACCCGACGTCACCACGCCGCCTGGTGAGTTCATGTACAAGATGATGTCTTTTTCCGCGTCCTCGGCCGCCAGGTACAACAACTGCGCCACCACCAAATTGGCGACGTCGTCGTTGATCTCAGTGCCCAAAAACACGATGCGGTCTTTCAGCAGCCGCGACCAAATGTCGTAGGCGCGTTCGCCGCGTGCGGTTTGTTCGATGACGACGGTCATGTCGAACCTTCCTTGGGTGCTGCGCTCTTGCTCACGATGCGGTCGACAAGGCCGTAGTCGATAGCCTCTTGCGCGCTCATGAAATGGTCGCGGTCGGTGTCACGCTCCACATCAGCCAGGGGCTTGCCAGTGTGTTTAGCGATGATCTCGCTCAGCCGTTTTTTCAGCTTCATGATTTCCGCCGCTTGGATCTCAATGTCCGCCGAGGTGCCGCCAGCGCCGCCGTGCGGCTGGTGGATCATGACGCGGCTGTGCGGCAAGATCTGCCGCTTGCCCTTGGCGCCTGCACACAACAACACCGCACCCATCGACGCGCACTGGCCCACGCAGACGGTTTGAATATCGCAGCGCACGTACTGCATGGCGTCGTAGATGGCTAAGCCCGCCGTCACCGATCCGCCCGGCGAGTTCATGTAGATGATGATGTCTTTTTCTGCGTCTTCAGCCTCAAGGTACAACAGCTGCGCCACGACGTGGTTGGCGACGTTGTCGTTGATACCGCGCCCCAAAAACACGATGCGGTCCTTCAACAACCGCGACCAAATATCGTACTCGCGCTCGCCGCGCGCCGTCTGTTCGATGACGATGGGCGAGTAGCTCATATCAACGGTGTCGCTGGGCAGTGGGTCGCTGGGGGTCCGCATATAAATCCTTGGTAGCAATCAATCCGTCGAGGCGCACTCGCCTTCGACGTCTTTGAGCGCATCTTCGTAGCTGTGGCGCTCCACCTTGCACAAGCCATTGAGGTCGGGCTCGGCAAAGTCCGCGCACGCGAGGCCGGCGCGGCACGCGTCATAGTTTTCCGTGGCGTCTGCCAGATCTTGGCACTGGGCTTCCGCGTTTTGCCGCAACGCCGAGATGCGTGCGTGATACGCCGTGCGGCACACCGCGATGTCGTCATCGGCGCGCTTGGTGTCGCATTGTTGCTCTTTGTCGCACAGCGGCCCTGCCGCTGAACAGGCAGATGCCAACAGCACAGCGACGATCGCCACAGCATCGAGGTGGCGCTTCATGCGTCGTCCGCGCAGGCGCCGTCAGCCTCAGCGAAGGTTTCGTCGAAGTCTTTGAGCTCGCTGTCGCATTCATTTGTGTTGAGCGGCCGTAAGCCCGCGCAATGCTCGCCCTCGTCGGATTTGGCCGCCACGCACGACAAAAAACCCTGGTACTTGTCGGCGGCTTTGGCGCACACAGGCTCGGCGTTGGCGCGCAAGGTGTCCAGCGTCCCTTGCACCTGCGCGACGCAGACGTCGACCGAATCGTCGGACTCGCCCACCACGTCGTAAACGGCGCCAGCTTCGTTGCAGGCGGCTGCGGCGT
>JAYTVG010000445.1:0-1677 GCA_043744135.1 Deltaproteobacteria bacterium
TGGTGGCGCCCGCTGTAGGTGCGCACGCAAACCAGCGAGCAGCGTTCGACGGCGGACTGCGCGATTGGTACGACATCGCTGCGGGCCTCGCGCGCCACACCGTCGTCGTCGGTGATGGCATGGTCGACCATCACAGCGAGCGCGATGTGGCCCCGCACGACCGCTAAGTAGCGCTTGCTGCCCGCGACCAACGCGCGCTGCCACGGCGCGACGTCGGCAGCAAACAGCACCACACCCGAAGCGCCACGATCGATCCGGTGCACGGCGTGCAATTCCTTGCCACACGTTGCGGCGACATCGTCCACCAACGTGTGCTCTTTGGGGCCGGCCCACGCGGAGTTGTGCACGAGCTGACCCGACGGCTTACTTACCGCCACGACGCGCCGGGCGCCCTCACCGTGTTGGTACAGCACCGTCAGCGTCACGCGCACACCATCGCCAAAGAGCCGTGCATGCGACTAGCTGCCGACGTCGAAGTCCAAGTGAACATGCTGTTGTTCACCCGAGTAACGCGGGTAGCGGAAGATAAAAAACGCTGCGGTCAGGCACGCGTGCACGCTGGTTTCTCTCAGACGCATGGGTCGCAGGTCAAGCTCGCCGACGTGGCCGTCATTGAGCACACCCCACTCCAACTCGACGTGGGTCGCGCTCGTGAGGTTCACCTTGGCGCCGTCTTTCATGCATGCGTGCAACGTCGATTGGTACTCGGCGAGCACGTCGTTGCTACGCGCGACTGAAAATGCGCGCAATTTTTCCGTTGAGAAGTCGTAGTAACTGCGCGCGCCCCATTGCTGCTGTTCGACACTCTCGCAAGCCGTCGACGGTGCTTTGGCGGCGGCACGCTGACACGCCGCTGCGGTTGGCGCGCTGCGTGTGTAGATGTTGGCCACTTGCAGCGAGCGGGCGACGTTGGCGTTGACGGCGCGCTCGCGGTCGGCCGCGAGCAAGTCGCGCAACGCGTCGGTGTCACGTCCAAGTCCCACTTGCAGATCAGCGCGGGCCTGCCAAATCTGCGCACGCGCTTGGGCGTGCACCCGCGCGTTGCCTAAGCTGTCGGCCGCGTCGACGAGCGCACGCAGCACGCTTTGTACGCCCGCCTCGTCGCCGTCGCGCAGCATTTTTTGTGGTCGCAACGCAAACTCGGCGCGCGCGCACCACATGCGCGACAGCGCGTGCTGGCGTTCATCACCCACCACTAGCCATGCCGGTTGCGCGCGCTTGACGTCCAAGAGGGCTGATGTGACATCGGCGCTGCGACCGCGCTGAAGTGCGCTTACGGCGACGCGCAGCTTGATGAGGGCGCGGTCACCGGCCATCACGTCTGCAATGCGCTGGTGCCTCTCGCTGCGTTTGAGTTGAGTCGCAACGCGATCGGCGCGCGCGTGGGCCTGTGCGCGCAGGGCGACTTTTTGTTGAGCGCCCTGCAGCGCGGCCACCAACATCCAAGCGTCGATGCCGCGCGGGTCGCTGGCCGCGAGCAGCCGCGTCACCTCCGTCAACGCGCGCAAGCGATCGATGATGCCGGCGTCGTCAAACTCGGCGAAGCGCAACAACACCTCAATGCGAGGCTCACCGTCGTGAGGGAGCGTCGGCGAAAGCACGGCCCATTGGTCGGCGATAGCACTACGCGTGGTGGTCGCGTGCACCACGGGTGCCGTCATCAACCCCATCGCAACC
>JAYTVG010000446.1:0-5331 GCA_043744135.1 Deltaproteobacteria bacterium
ACCGCCGCCGGGTGCTGGCCCGCCGCCGCCGCAACTGGGTGCTGGCCCGCCGCCGCCGCAACTGGGTGCTGGGCCGCCGCCGCCGCAACTCGGTGCTGGCCCGCCGCCGCCGCAACTGGGTGCTGGGCCGCCGCCGCCGCAACTTGGTGCTGGCCCGCCGCCGCCGCAACTCGGTGCTGGCCCGCCGCCGCTGGGCGACGGATACGCGCCTGCACCGCACGCCGCTCCGCTGTACGGGGCGCTGGCGTCGGCGACGACGGGGGGGGGCGGATAAAACATGCCCGGCCCGCCGAGGGCCCCCCCGGCGACAGCGGCACCGTTGCCGTAGCCGAGCTGGACGCACGCAAGCGGTGCGCTCGGGATAACCGGCGGCGCGTTTGTGCGCGTCGCGCAGATGCGCCCCAGCGAGGTGAGCACCAGGTCCCAACGCTTGGTGGGTTCGGGCGTGTAGCGCACCCGCACCATGGCGCCGTCGTTGGTGACGTCTAAGTTGCCGTCGCCGCGGACACGACCGTTTGGGCGCACCACGAGTGGCGTGGTCGAGGTTGGCAGGGTCTCAAGCTGGTAGCTGAAGCCGTGCGACGGCCGCAACGTTGCAAACGCCGGCGACCAATCTGCGCCACCGGTGTCGTTGACGCAGTCGACGCTCGCGCGGCGCTCCATCAAAAAGTTGCCGGTGGCGTCGAGGCGCACCTGCACGCAGCGGCCCTCCGCTTTGGCTTCACGGCGCGCACGCTCCAAGAAGTTGGCGACCTCGTCCGCGGCACCGCGCAGCCGCGCGTCGTGAATCACCGGCGTCAAGTCGGGGGCTGCCAACGCCGCCATGACGCCTAAGATCGACACCACCACCATCACTTCAATCAAGCTAAACGCGCGGTTCCCCGCCTCGACACGCTTCATCTGGATCGGCGAATGCATTAAGTCCTCCGTAACGCAGCAGCGATGGGCACGCGATCCTCGACAGCAACGGCCGCTACCCCCGCTTCGTGTTGCGGGAAAAAACGGCGGAACACGGCGTAGATGGTCGTCAGCAACAGCGCGATGCCACCGGTGACGCCGGCCCAAAACGCCATGAACGGCACTTGCAACTTCACCAGCGGCTCCCACGGTGCGAAGGCGAGGTTGATGTTCCACACGGCAGGCGTGAACAGCCGCGCCGCACCCTGCATGGCGAGGTAAAATGCCAAGCCCGTCAGCACCCAGATGCCCAGCGGGCGCTTGTCCATGCGCACTTGGCTCATGGCGATGACCGCAACCACCGGCAAGGTTAGGTGCGTGAACCACGACAAGTTCGTCAGATGCTCTGGCGACGCCAGCACCCCCAAAAAAAAGTTAGGCAGGCCAATGATGGCCCAGGCGCTGGCGACGCGCACCGCCAGCGACCAACTCGCGACCAGCCCGATGCCTTGCAGCAGCGCCGCGACGTGGCACATCCATAAAATCTCGACGCCCCGCGGCGGGCTCGCGACGTATTGCTTGTAGACGAAGTGCAGCACAAACGCGCCCAGCGGAATCAACCCCATCAGCCGTAGCCGCGGGTCGAAGATGTGCTCGCGCGCGAGCGCATCGCTAACTCGGGCGCCGCGCGCGCGGGTCGGGCCGGCTGCGGCGACGTGCAACTCGGGCGGTGCCAGCGCGGGCGGCGGGACCTGAGCGCGCGGTTGCGACGGCGTCGGCGGCACAAACGTGCGCTGCGGAAGGTTCGGTTGGCCGCGGATGATCTGCACAGTGACAAGCGTACGCGAACACCACCAGCATCACCAGCCGCGGCGGGTGCGACAAGCGTGTACGCTACGGTAGGTCGCTGAAGCCGATGAGCGCGAGGTCGTTGCTGTCACCGGGGGCGAGCGTCAAGCTGCGCACCACGAGGGTGGCCTCGACTTTTTGTGCGACAGCGAGGTGGGTGACGTGCGTGCCGTCGACCGCCAACACGATGCCGACGCGGTCGGGCGTGAAATTGAAGCGCCCGCGATCGTCCCACTCAAAAAAGCACGCCATGCCGGCCGCGGGCACGCTTTTGCCGCGCGGCACGTAAAAACCGGTGCGCTTGAGGTAGTGCATCAAGTTCGACGACGAACGAAAAAAATACGCCTGGTTTGGCGTGTTGGCCCCGCCACCGATTTTTCGGTAGCCCGGCTCGTCTTTGGCGAAGTCGCGCTCAAGGCCATCTTTCAGCCACGGTGAGCCCGCCACCATGACGAGGTCGATGGCGCACAGCGGCGAATGGGCCGCGTCAAAATCGTCGGGGGCGCGGACCCCGAGCAACGCATGGGTTGCCTGCAGGATGTGCGCGCGGCGTTGTAGGCGCGCGGGACTGGTGGTCATCAAAACGGCCATGCGCGCTCCCAACTCCACCGTACAAGTCGCCGACCGTAGCTGATCAAGCGTATTACCGATGGTGGGGGCCACGACGCAAGTTGCCGACCTGAAACGTGTTGAACCCGCGGGCGCGCCGTGAGACAACCGATTGCGCCGGGGCGTAGCTCAGCTTGGTAGAGCGCCAGTTTTGGGAACTGGAAGTCGCACGTTCGAATCGTGTCGCCCCGACCACCCATCCCATGCGCTGATTGAGACGCCGGGCCTGCGGAGTTGTGCAACCTCCGAGCCCGATGTCCTGCGGGTCTGTGCGGTGCGCGTCAAACACGCCCAACTTCTTGCGCGGCTTGCGAATGAGGATGCGGGTACCGATGGGCATTGAAATGTCCTTGCTACGGCCACCGACGAGGCGAACTCAAACTGCGGTTGGTTTCACGGTAGGGCTGCCCTTCAGCAAACGCAGTGCTTCCAATGGGAGAGAGCGGCAACAACCCGCTCTATGTTTTCCGGCGTGCGCGCGTAACAGATGTCGAGGTCGAGCGTTGCGCGGACGTGTCCGTGGGTGACAACAGCGAGACCTCCAATGACGACGTATTCAACGTGGGCATCGCTAAGGCGCCGCAGTAAAGAACCAAAGTTTATCATCGCGGGCGCATGCCCTTTCGCAGTGCTTCTGCCGTGCGCAAAAGTTCAAGCATGGCTTCAATGCGTTGTGTGGGGCTGCGTTTCTTTGCGCGCTCGAGTTGGTCCGCATCAACGCTTGGCGGCATCGCGTCGAGCAAGCGGTATTGCCAGGGTTCATCCACGGGTCGCCACATCGACGGAGCATACCACGAAAGAAATGCGCGACCCTCGAATGGCGCTGTTCGCTTAAAACGCGTTTGCGTCCATGCCAGGCACCGGCTGCTCCAGCAGCGAGGTGCGCAGGGCAACCAGATCGACGCGTGGGTTGAGCTGGAGTTTGCGTTGCAACGCGCGACGCCAAAACCCGCCCGGTGCCAACGCATGTTGTAAGCGATGAGAGACCGGCAAGATGCGCTCGTGCGGCTGATAGCGCAGCACCGCGCCGTCAACGTCGCGCACGCAGTTGCGCTCGATCGCCCAGGCGCGCGCAGCGACGCTCAGCTTGGGTGCGGCGCGCACGACGCCGTCGATCAACGCGTCTGCGTCAGGGTGGGGCGCCAACCAGCCGCGCTTGGCGTACAGCTCCGCCAAATGAAACCGTTCGGGCACCACCACCAAGCCCTCGCGCCCGATGCGGCGCGTCATCAGTTGCAACAGCTGGCTGACGTCGTGGCCGAGGCCAGTTCCCGGGTGAGTTTGTCCGGGCAGCTGCGGTCGCTCACGAAAAAACGCGGCGCGCGGATTTTGCATCAGCAGCCACTCGACCGCGACCACGTCGGCGGCGGTGTCGTCACCTTTCAGCATCAAACGCGCGAGGTGCAGACGCAAATCCATCACGTGCACGTCGCTGGGCAGCAAGATTTGCAGCCGATGATGAAACGCATCCTCTTGCGTGACCACGAGCCGATAGTCACCGAGTCCGCGGGCGCGCAGCTTGTCGTCGAGCCCATAGTGCAACAACACCGTGCGCAGGCCCGTTTCTGTGTAGGTGCCGACGAACGCGCCGGATGCTTTGTTGGCAAAGATGTCGTCCGACGGCTCCGCGCGCCGCAATTGCAGCGACGTCAGCCGTCGCGCGAGGCGGTCAAAGGCGGCGTCGATCTTCACGCCAACAACGTAGCGCATCAGCGCCGACCTTGCGCAGCAGCCGTCAACGTCCACCTCGATCACGTCGCGGATCCTCAGCGCGTGCCGCGCTGACTTTTGAAGTTGTCGCATGGCTGTTTATCTAACGGAGCGCCTTTGATAGCGCTGCAAGACATGTGGCTTCAACTGTTGTGCGTGTGCGCGGTGCTGACGGCGTGTCGCGAAGTTGTCGACGTGCGTATCGATGCGGGCTCTCGCGTTGACGGTGGCAGCACTGCTGATGCCGGCGACCCAAACGATGCGGGCGACGACGCCGGTTCGGATGCCGGCACTGCTGTTGGGACCGACGCTGGGCTCGACGATGCGGGGCCCGGCGCGGATGGCGGGCCCGCGGACGCTGGTGCCGCACAAGACGCTGGTGCCTCGTGCAGCGCGACGACGGGTCCGCTGTTTTCGTGCCCCGCCTGCGACGGCACCAACGCCGGCACCATCGTTGACATCAGCGCTGTCGACGTGTTGAGCGCGCCCGCACCCGGATTTTTGCCGCGCGTCGACCGCGACCGCACGTTGCTGTTCAGCGACAGCCCTGAATCACCGGCGACCTCGGGCGTGCTGTTTTCCTCCACAGTCGCGGCCGGCGCTGTTCGCGTTTATTTGTACCACGTGAACGCGGCGCAGATCGCAAAGAAGGTCACGGTTGTCGTCGACAACATTGGCGATGCAACGCTTATACTCAACATCGAGCGTTTCGTCGTGGGCGCCCCGTCGACGGACTACCTACGCTTAGGGCAAGACGTGAGCGCGGCGTTTTTGAGTGCGAACAACAGCGCCACCAAGTCTGTCGCCGTCGGCCAGCGCGGCTTGTTGTTGGTCGACAGTCTCGATGGTGTCGCGGTCGCCCACGACAACCTGCTGCACGCGATCATTGACGTGACGTTGTCGGGCGCAGCACAGGTCCGTGTCGTCGTTGTGGATGCTGCGACCGACGCGCTGAGCGCCGTCGACTCCTTGCCGGTGTTGGCGCGCGACATGCACAACCGCGGCACGTTTGCGGGCGCAGATCGCACGGTGCGCATGGCAGAAAATTGCCCGTTAGATAGCGCGCGCGGGGTGCTTCGGGTGCGCTTGGGGGGCGATGGTCCTGACGCTACCCCACCTGTTGGCGTCGACGAACTCACCGGCAGCGACGAAGTGTTGAGCGGGCACTACGGCGTTGTGTACCGCGTCGACATTTCGCCCACCGCGCGCACCTTCGTGTTGCTCAATCCGCGCGCGGGCGCCTACGCCGGTGCGATGGCGATCGCT
>JAYTVG010000447.1:0-20107 GCA_043744135.1 Deltaproteobacteria bacterium
TTGACGCCGCGGGAGCCGCTCGCTCGGGACGCGTTTCACGCGCATCGCGCACAGGGGCAATGAGGCTCGCCAACGGCGGGGCGCCCAGCGGCGGGGCAAAACCGGCGCCAAACGTGCTTGGCTGCGGCGGGGGCATCTTGACGCTGGCGCTGACGCCTGAGATCGGCGCAGGGGCTGCCGCTTGCTTCACGGTCTCTTCCGTGTTGCCGGTAAACTCTGGCGTGCGCGGCGGCCGAAAATCGCTGTGTGACGCCGGGGCCTCGGCGGCAAGCGCGGCAAACGGCATCGCCCCATTGGGCACTTCCAGCCGTTGCGTGTCGCCAGCGCCAAAAGCATGCGCGCCGCCGGCGTTGGCGAGCTCAACCGGTTCGCGCATGGGCTCACGCACCAGTTCGCGGGCCATTTCGCGAACGGTATCTCGCTGGCCGCGCTCGATGGTGTCGCGGCTGCCCAGCGGCACGGTCTCGTCGCGCAGCGCGCCCTCCTCTTGCGTGGCTAAACCGCCCACCGACAGCGAGGGCCCATCCGCCGGCGGCTCCCAACGCTGGGTATCGCCCGCAAACTCGTCATCGTCGACGGCGAGGTGGCTGTCGGCGAGGGCCATTTTATGGCCGGCGACGGGGCCTTCGCCGGAACGCTTGGTTGCCGCGGCGTTTTGCGCATGAAACGCCAGGTGGTAGTCGCCGATTTGGATGCTGTCGCCTTCGTTGACGATGACCTTGCCGCTGATGCGATCGCCATTGAGCTTGATGCCGTTAAAACTGCCAAGATCTTCGACGACGATTTGGCTGTCTTGGCGATCGAGCTTGGCGTGGAAGCGCGACACGTTGCGCTCCGTTAAGCGAATCGTGTTGCCCTCCTTACGGCCGATGGTGATGACGTCACGCGCGAACGGCACGACAATCTGTTTGCCCGCGTCGTCTTCAATGATGAGCTTCCAAGCCGAAGACATGCAGAGCTAACCTCAAGAAGGGAACGCGCGACTTATCATACGTCGAGGTGCGGCGCAGGCGCCACACCTCGCCACGGTATTTCACTGCGCTCTGCCGGCGAAATGAAACCTCACAATTCATCGACCTTGGGAGGTGAACAAAGAAATTCATCGACCTTGGGAGGTGAACAAAGAAATTCATCGACCTTGAAAGGCGAACAATTAAACTACCCGACCAGCGGCGACGCTGCCGACACCACAGCCTTCACGTCAGCGAACTCGCCACCGGTGAAGCCGTGAAAAATCACCCGGGCCAGCTTGGAGTGTGGGTGGTCGCGGAAGTGCTCGCGCAGCGTGCTGCAGGCGATCTGCGTCGGCACGCGCACCCCGAGGTTTCCGGTGCCCGCCCCGAGCGCAACCATCCCCACCGACAAGCGCTCGGTCGCGATGCCCTCAAGCGCGCGCCATAGATTCACGCTCGCACGTTCGATGCGCGCAGCGTCGGGCCCCACCCGCAGCGGCGGCCCGTGCAGCGGCGGGTCGCGGTAGTCCATCACCGCCACATGCGCGATCCACAGCGCGCGGGGGTGGGCGCCGGCGTGCGTGACGATACAAGCGCCCGGCTCAAGGCCGCCGCCGTGCTGTTGCAGCACCGCGTCCAAAAACGGTTGGTAGTCGCGGCCGCACGCGACGCGAATCGCGCCCGACACGCCGCTGCCCAGCTGCAAGATCGTGTTAGAGGCGTTGACCAGCACATCGACGTCGGCGTCGGTGACGCTGCCGTGGTGGACCTCGATAGTGGCGGTCACGTCGCGCACCAAGCCTTGCATCCCTCGACGTTGCGAGATGCGCAAATCAACGATGAGCTCATCATGGCAGCCGCAGCAGCGTCCAGCGCACGCGTCGCATCGGACCGCCGCTGGCGCGCAAGGACACACCGCCGACGACGACCGTATCGTCGGCGGCGAGCGCGGAGTTGGCTTTGACGCGCACCACATCACCGAAGGTGTCGGTCACTTGGCAACGCGCGCACGCCGCGATGTCTTGTGCAGCGGCGAGCGTTGTGTCGGGCGCGCCGGTCATTTGCACGTCGAGCGCGGTGCCGTCCGCGAGCGTCATGCGCGCGTGACCATCCGCTGACAACGCCACCATGACGTCGAGCACGCCTTGGACCTTCGACGGCGTCACCACGCGGATGTCGTCGGTCTCGCCCAAGGTCTCGATGGTGCTGTCCAGCAAGGGAAGCAGTTGATCGCTCACCAACAGCAGCGGCAGTTTGCTGAGCGGTGCTGGGATGTCTACCTCGGTGGTGCCATCGCTTTGGTACACGTGCCCGTCGTCGAGATCGACGAACCGCCCGGGCGGTAGCCACGTGTGTTTGACGGTTTCGCCACGCCGCACCACTGGCGCCACGTACAACGACGGCCCGAGGTAGTACGCGTCATCGACCAAGCGTGCGCGCGCGATGTCGGGGTGCAGCAAAAACGGCTGTCGCATCAGCGGGATGCCGCTGCGGTGGGCTTGTTCGGCGAGCACCAAAAAATACGGCAGCAAGCGCGTATGCAAGCGGGCGAGTGCTGCGTACGTGACGGTGGTCTCGTCGTCGCTCCACAGCGTCCACTTGGTGCGACCTTGATCGAGCGGGTTACTGCACGCGTTTTGCTCCATCATAATGGGCGACACCGCCATCAACTGGGCCCAGCGCAAATAGACCTCTTTGTCGCGCACAGCGTTCGTCAAACACTTAAATCCGGTGCCGTCGCTGCCCCAATACGGCACGCCGGACATGCCGAGGTTCAAGCCCGAGCGCACCGCACTCGGTAGTCCTTGCGTGTCGTCGAAGTCCGCCTCCGCATCGCCACCCCACACGGCTGGCACGTACGCTTGCGAACCCGCGTAGCCCGAGCGCACAAAAAACAAATAGTCACCAGGCCGCTCGCGCTCCAGCACGTCAAACGCAGCCTTCGCCGACAACACGGGGAAGCGGTTGTGCAGCGACTCACCGGTGCTGCCGTCGTGGGCGTGCCAATCGCGCACCACGTACTCGCCAAAATCGTGCATCCAGCCGTCGTAGCCGAGGTCCAAGGTGCGTTTGAGCAATGACTGAAACCACGCGACAGCTTCGGGGTTTGTGAGGTCGATGGTGGCGATGGTCTGCGGGCGTCCCGAGATAAAAAACGTCTCGCCGATGTCGTTTTGAAAGTTCAGCAAAAACAGCCCATGCGCTTTGCCGTACGCGAAGTCCTCGGCCGCCGAGCTTTCGGACTTCGACACGTACGGGTTGTTGTACGCCATGATTTTGTAGCCCGCTGCGTGCAGCTGGTGCGTCCACGCCGACAGCTCCGCCTCGTGCCCTGCTTGTGACAGATGCGGCAAAAAGTGCACGGCGTCATCGAGCCCCGTGGTCGGCACGTGCCGGTCGCGCAGCAGGCGCCATTCGTCGACGCCACCGACCTGTTGGCCGGGGCTGACGCGGCGGCGCGGCCCAAACACCCACGGCGCCGGCAACATCGGCCGCCCGGTGTCGGCGGTGTACATATCGAGCGTTTCAAGCGGCGTACCCGCGTACACCACGACGTCAAACGCGCTGCCGCCGACCGCGAGGCGCCATGCGTCGTCGTGCTCATCGCCGAGGTGCAAGTGCGTGCGCAGTGTGGTGTCCATATGCATGGCCCAGCCGGCGCTTGAGATCATAAACGGCACCGGGAAGTACGTCATCGAGGGGCCATTTGGGTTCGGGCCGCCGACTGCAACCGCCGGGTCTTCACCGGTGGGCAAGCCGCCTTCTTCTGCCCACGCGTACAGCGACTGGCCGCGGTGGTTGAGCGACGCAAAGCGCTCACCCAGGCCGAAAAAGCCCTCGTCGGCGGCGAGAGCGAACTGCATCGAGGTTTGTTGCGTCACGTTCGCGCGCAACGGTTTGAGCGCGACCGACAGCCGCACCCGAGCGCCCTCGACGCGCACGTTGAGCGTGCCGGTGACGTCGCCAGCAAATTGCACGGTGGCGTGTGCGGCGTCGCTGTCGACGATGGTCCCGGACGTGACGGTGTGCGATTTTTCGAGCGACTCACGGTAGCCGTCCCAGCCCGGCAGGATTTGCGTCTCTTCGTAATAAAAGTCGGTAGCGAGCGACAGCCCGCGCAGATCCACGAGGTGGTGGCCGCTGCGATCGTCCACCACCACGCGCAGCGGCGCGCTGTCGATGCGTACCGTGGCGTCCCGCGACGCATCCAGCGTGACCGACGATGGGGCCGGACACGCAGCACACATCACCGCCGCCGCGCACAGCACAACTGGTCTCACCTGGGCACGTCGATGCGATCGCAGCATGCCTCGGGGTAGCACAGCGCGTGCGCGGCGCTATCCCGGACCACCGCCAACCGTTTCGCCACGCGTTTACGTTGCCGTGCAGGTGCCTGCGACGATGTCAGGCGCGCACGACTGTCCAGGTCCGCACAACACCAGCTCCGACGCCGACGCACCGCACACCGCGTCGACGCTGGTCGCCGGCGTGCAAATGCCCTGTTCGACGCCGTCGACGTTTAAGCGCACGTCGTCAGAGCAGACGTCGGCGCCGCAGCTGGTGCCATCGATGGCGCACGGCACCACGCAATAGCCCGGCAGCGCACCCTCGTCAGGCGCGGTGTTGGGGTCATTGACGAAGGTCAAACACAACGCAGCGTCATCCAAACAGCGGGCGTTTGCGTCGTTGCCGCATGGGTGGCGATTTTCGGCTTGGCTGGAGCAGATGGCGACGTCACTGCCGGCAAACAACAGACACTCGCCGATGTTGCCAGCCACGGTGGTGCAGGGGTCGTTGCCTTCGCACACGGCGAAGCATGCGTTTGGCAAACCGGTAAACACGCTGCGGCACGCTTGGGTGGCGGCGCAGTCCGTGTCGATTTGGCAACCGGCGTCGCCTTCGCCCTCCCCTTCACCCTCACCTTCGCCTTCGCCCTCACCTTCGCCTTCCCCCTCGCCTTCGCCTTCCCCTTCCCCTTCGCCCTCGCCTTCACCCTCGCCGCCAGCGCAGGCGCCGACGGCACAAAAGACAACGGACACGGCGACAATGGCGAGGTGCTTCATCACCGCAATGTGCCGCATGCTTGCGCGCTGTCAAGGTGCCGCGCCGCCGCGACAAGCCGCAAAAAAGCGCCCCGTGTGGGGCGCTGGTGCCGCGGTCAACGACCTCGCTCAGCCGATCTTGCCGTCTTTGTTGAGATCCTTGCCGGTCATACGTTCGGCTGCTTTCACGGTCGCAACGGCGGCTTTGCTGCCGGCGTCTTTGAGGCTGTCGAGGGCCTCGCCACCGGTCTTTTTGGCGGCGTCCATCGCTTCAAGTGCCGTGTACTTGGCCTTGAGTGCGGCGGCGTCGGCCTTGTCGGCCAGCTCCGCGCCCATCGCTTTGGCAGTGTGCATCGCTTGGTCACCTGCGCGCTTGGCGGCGTCCATCGCTTCCATCGTCGTGTACTTCGCCTTGAGTGCAGCGGCGTCAGCACCGTCGACGAGATCGTCGCTTTTTGCTTTGAGCGCGTCCATGGCCTGCGCGGAGGTGTCTTGCAAAGCGTCTTTGGCTTTGGCGGCGGCGGCTTTGGCTTGGTCGATGAGGGTCATGGCGGACTCCAAGGGGTTGTCTGCAGTTGCGCACACCGTAGGCACGACGCTTGGGACGACAACCGCGCCGATCTTGCCTCAGCCGTGCACGGCGTTGGCGGCGTGGTAGCTGGAGCGCACCAGCGGCCCACTTTCGACGTGGCTGAACCCTAAGCCGCGCGCGAATTCCCCAAGCTGCGCGAACTCAGCAGGGGTGGCGTGGCGCACCACCTGCACATTCCACGACGACGGCCGCAGGTATTGGCCGATGGTCAGCACGTCGACGCCAGCGTCTTTGGCGCGCGCGATGGCGGCTTTGACCTCGGTGAGCTCCTCGCCGAGCCCGAGCATGAAGCCGGTCTTGGTCTTGACGCTTGGCGCGCGCCGTTTTGCCGCGCGCAGCACCGCCAGCGAGCGGTCAAACTGCGCGCCGGACCGAATTTTGACGGTCAGCCGCTCGACGGTCTCCAAGTTGTGGTTGAACACGTCGGGGCGCGCGTCTAGCACCGTTTGGATGCTCCCTTCGTCGCCGCCGAAGTCGGGTGTCAGCACTTCCAACGATGCGTTTGGCAGCCGCGCACGCACGGCCTGCAAGCAGCGGGCGAAGTGCCGTGCTCCGCCGTCGGGCAGATCGTCGCGCGCCACCGAGGTGATGACGACGTGCTTAAGCTCCATCAAGCCCGCCGCGTGGGCTAATCGGGCGGGCTCATCGAGGTCGACGGGGTTGGGTGTGTTCGAGGTTTTGACGTCGCAAAAGCGGCAAGCGCGGGTGCATTCGTTGCCGAGGATCATAAACGTGGCGGTGCCGTGCGCCCAACACTCACCGACGTTGGGACATGCTGCCGAGCTGCACACGGTATGGAGCCGGTGCTCCTGCAACAGCGCCTTGAGCGCGTGGTAGCGATCGCCGCCGGGTGCTTTGACGCGCAGCCAGGCCGGCCGCGCGGGCGCCACAGCGCTACCGTTGTCGTCGTTTAAGACGGGCAAAGACGTCATGCGTGGGAGGTAGCACGGCGAGCGCAGCTGTCCACCGGCCGCTCGCCGTTGAGGGTGCTAGTCGCGCGCGCGCGCGTTCGCTTCAGCGGTCAGCCGCGCGCCGGCGTCACTAAGGCGCTTGGCGTCGCCGCGCAGTTTCGCTTCTAACGCACGCAGCTCATCGATCGATACCGATGACGACGACAACACGCCCGCGATCGAGGCATCCGTGCGCGGGCCTGCAAAGCCGCGCTCCTCAGTGGCTGTCGGTGTGCTGGTCGGTGGGGTGGCGCTGAGCAGGGCAGGGTTCGCGGGTGCCGTGCCGAGACTCGGGGCACCAATCGCGTCGATCCCTTCGCCAACCGCGACACCGTTTAAGTCGGGCTTGCTCGGCCGCGGCAACACGGTGCTGCGTGCAGTGTCTTGGCGCGACACCAACAAGCGACGATCGTCCTCGTCAAACAACTGATTGCGGCCGAGCATACCCGACACGTCGCGCTTCACGGCCTGTTCTTCTTCAAGCTCGGCGATGCGACCACGCACGACGTCAGCTTGGCGACTGGCTCGCTCCTCGAGGTCGCGCGCCAGGTCCGCTTTTTCCAACAGCGCTTGCACGTCGTCGCTGGCAGCAGCGCTCAGCTGGGCGTTGAGCTGCGAGGCAAACGTGGGCGCCAGCGCGTCTGGCATCACACCGCCCGCGGTCGGCGTCGTGCTGTCGCCGGCCAACACCGGCAGCAGTGCACGTCGTACGGCGTCGCGCTGCGCGGTCAACTCGCGGTAACTGCTGATGGCAGCGACCCGCGTGGCGTCGTCGTAGCCGATGGTGTCGATGCTCGCTCGACGTTTTAACAGCAGCGCGTCGTACAGCGCCAACAACTGCGCACCGCGGTGGGCTAGCTCCGCTTCCGCCGCCAACACAGCAACGCGCGCACGGCCGGCTTGCTCATCCAAGGCGAGCGTTTTTTGTAGTGCGCCTTGCAGCGCGTCGCCGGTGCCGGTCGTGAGTTGAAATTCTGGCGTGGGTGGGCTGAGGCGCTTGCGCTTGGCGACGTGCGCTGCCGCGCGGTCGCGGGTCCGCGCAGCTTGCTGCCACGCATCAAAACGCTGACGTCGCACCTTCAAGGCCGCGTCGACGTCCGCTTGCGTGGCTTTGAGCTCGGCCGCCAGATGGTCCGCGGCGTGGTCTGCCACATGGTCCGCGACGGCCTGCGGCACCACAGCGACCCCGGCAGCATGCACCGGCGACGCGACCGCCACGATCGCAACGCAAGCGATGCCCGCGTAGCAGCCGCGAAGCGAACCCACAGGGGAGGGCGAAATCCAACGCACGCCCGAGTGTCGCAAGGTTCGCGCCAATCTGCACGTTTTCAAGGCTGGTGCGACATCAGGCACTTGCGCGCAGCCGGTGGCGTCAAACGGTGGTTTTTCGTCACTCGCACCGGCGCAGCTCCACGAATTTCCACGGCGTCATTCGCAAGTCGCGCTGCCGATCAGCAACACGCACGACGTGGATCCGCTGGACGGACAGCAGCCGTTGTCGGGGCTGCACGACACCAGTGTCGAGTCACACAGCTCCTCGCAGACTTGCGTGAGGAAGCTGCAGCGAAATCCTGCGAGACAGTCCGTGGAATTTTGGCACGACGCCTTCCAGCCGCCCACCGACGTCGACACGCAGGTGTGCGCGCCGGTGCAGCGCTGTTGGTTTGTGCAGTCGGTGTCGGCGCTACACGCCACGTCTTGGCAGGTGAGCGGATTGAGCAGCCCGCCGACACAGCCCTCACCGCTTGGGCAGTCGAGGTCGACAAAACAGGAGTTCCCGGAGCCGGTCCCGGTCAGGCAGTCGACGAATTCCTCGTCGGTGGTGCCATTTTGCATCGTCATGGTGCTGCCGGTCCACGCCAGCGTGACGCCGCTGAAGCGGTGTTTGGTCGCGATCGTGTGCGTGAAGGTGTTGATGGTGTCGCCGTCGACGCGCACCGTGATGGTGGCGCTGGCGCTGGCGGCCGCTTGGTTTGCGCGTGGACCGAAGTTGTGCGCGCCCACTCGATAGTTCTCCGCGCCGTCTGGGAGCGTGACGACGATGATCTCAGGGTTGCTGCTGGCGGCGTCAGCGACATCCAGCAGCGGATCGCCCGCGCTCACACCCAAAACGCCGTCCCATTCAGCGCGCACGCTCGACGTCGTTTGGCACGTGGTAAAGTTGCAGCTGTCAAGACTACACAGGGAGTTGCCGGCGCGAGCGAGCGACAGATCGAGATCTTGCGATGTCGGCGTCCACGACAACACCACCTCCATGAGCGGACCCTGGGGTGCCGCGCACACGCCCGCATTCGAGCAGCTGCCAGCGCACGCGCCGCACGAGGTGCCGCACAGTGGATCTGGCCCGCAGGTGCGAGCGCCGCAAGCGGGCGTGCAGTTGGCGGGAACACACGCACCGTCGACGCAGCTGTCGGTGCTGGCGCAAGCCACGACGTCGGTCTGCGAGCCGTCGGCGCGGCACGTCGCCACGCTGTCGCCCACACACGACACGCTCAGCGGCGTACACGCTTGGTTGACGCATTGATCGCCGCTGCACGCGCGTCCTTCGCCACACGGTTGCGCCACCACGGCGCTGCCGCTGCCATTACAAATCTCAAGCGTGGCGTCGTCGGCGCAGTGCTGCGCTAGCGGCTCGCACACGCGGTCCACACATGTGGCGCTGCCGTCAGCACCCGCGCAGCTTTGCGGACACTGCGACTGCAAAAAGCCCGCGCCGTCGTCGCCGCAGGTCAACAGCAACGTGCCCGAGCACAAGGTCGCGCCCGGCGTGCAGTTGTCTGCTAAGCACCGCCCCGCCACGCAACTGTTTTGCCCGCAATCCTCCAGCGCCGAAAATGCCAGTCCGACAGCGTCGCAACGCTGCGCACCGTTGCCCACACAGCGCCCAGCGCTCGGCTCGCACACGCGCGAGCTGCATGCGCCGGCGTCACAGCTGCAGCCAAACGCGCCTTCGTCGGGACAGGTGGTGCACGTCGACAACTCGCTTTGCGTGCCATCCGCATTGCAAGTCGCGACCGCGTTGCCGACGCAGGTGGTGGACGCCGGTGCGCAGGTTTGCACCACGCAAGCCCCGTCTCGGCAGATCTGGTCTTCACGACAAGGGAGCTGTTGTTGGCTCGCGCCATCCGCGTCGCATAAAAATGCCGTGCGCTCGTCAACACACCCGACGGCGTACGGCGCGCACAACGCGTTTGTTGCTGCTGCACACTCACCGTCGACGTCACAAACCGCATCCCCGTCGCAATCGCCGCTCGTGAGGCAGGCCTGGCAGACGCCATCGACGGTGTTGCACAACGGGCGCGACCCCGAACAGGCGCTGTCGTCGGCGCACGCGACACGGCAATAGTCTCCTACGCACAGCTGGCCGGGCGTGCAGTCGCCATCTTGCACGCAGCGCACCAGTGGTGGCGTCACGCGCGCTTCGCCATCGTCCGTGTTGACGACGTTGGGCGTGCAACTCGAACATCCCGACACCGCCGCGAGCCACCCCACCATGACCACGTTTGTCCACATCCGCATCGCACACCTCGGGAAAAATGCATGCTGTCACGCTGGCTGGGGCCGCCAGTGACCGCAGTCACACGAGGAGCGATCAGGCAGCGTCGACTTCTCCGTCACGTCGCTGATCCAGTGCGCTTGCATCCCCAGCGCAAGCTGTGTCTAACGCCGGTGCGACGACTCTGCTTATCCTTGGTGTTGATGTGGCCGCTGCTGTCGGGCTGCGACGCGCTGCTGTACCTGATCGCAGCGCCGTTTTTTCCCGGGCTGCCGCAACCCCCTGCGGAACACCTGCAGTGCCCGCTGATGCAACCGCTGCCCGCCGACGCCGTGGCATTGCCGACGGATTTCGGCGTCGACCCCCCAAACGTCCCCGACTCGTGCGCAGTGGGCGCGCCCGCCATGCACCGCATGAACAAGGCGGAGCTCGCGCGCACCTGGTCCGATCTGTTGGCGATCGATCCCGCCCTCGCCGTGGCCGCGTTTCCCGTTGACGACGTGGGTGCAGGTTTTGACAACAACGCCTCGGTGCTAACGGCATCGCCGTTGTTTTTTGAAAGGCTCGAGGACAGCGCGCGCAGCTTGGTGCAACAAGCGCTCGGTCGACCGGGGGAACAAGCCGTCACCGTGGTGCGCGAACTCGAGTTTGGCGTCGGGGCCGGTGGCGCTGACCCCGAGCAGGGGCGATATCTACTGCCCGCGGGCACAGCGACACGCGTGCCGCTGATCTTGCCGCACGCACAAGGCAGCTACGCCGTGCGCGTGCGGGCTGGCATGACCGCGGGCAGCGGCAAGGTGGAGGTGTGGATCGACGGCCAACGCGCGCTCGCTGGCGACGTCACTGCGGGCGCCGACACCATGCAGTTGGTGACCGCCACCGCGGAGCTCGACAGTGGCCCCGTGCACCGCGCTGAGGTCCGACTGCCGCCGGGCGCCTACGACGGCAACCTCGTGGTGGACTTTTTAGAGGTGCAAGGCCCGCTGAAAGATGACGCGCACACCGTGCAGCTCGGTCCGCAGCCGCTGGGACGCCGCGCGCTGGTGCCGTGCGACGACGACGCGCGCCCCTGTCACATCGACGCCGTGTTGGCATTTGCTGGGGGGGCCTGGCGCCGCGACGTCAGCGACGCTGAGCGCGCGGCACTGACGAATAGCTACGACGCGCAAATCAGCGCCGGTGACGACGGCGAAAGCGCGCTTCGCACCACGTTCGCCGCGGTGTTGACGTCACCACGCTTTATCTTTCGCTACGAAGTGGACAGCAGCACCGATGCGCATCTCATCGACGGCGTGGAGATGGCGGCGCGCATGAGCTATTTTTTGTGGTCGTCGGCGCCGGACCAACGGCTGCTGCAGTTGGCGGCGCTCGGCGCACTGCAAGACGACGCTGTGCTCAAAGCCGAAGTGCAGCGCATGCTCAACGATCCGCGTTCGTTGTCATTGGTGCACAACTTTTCGGGCCAGTGGTTGTTCGCGCGCGCGCTTGACGCCATCGACCCTGACCCCGAGCGCTTCAGCGACTTCGACGAAGGGGTGCGCGCCGCCATGAAGTGTGAAACGGAGCTGATGTTCGATCGCTATCTGCGCGACCCCACACTCGCCGCTGTCGACATGATCGACGATGACAGCGCGTTTGTGAACACACGTCTAGCGCAGCACTACGGCTTGACGCCACCGATTGCCGATCACACCGACACGCTGCCCAACGGCTGGGGCTTGGTGAGTTTGGCGGGCACGTCGCGCGCGGGCTTGTTGACGCAAGGGACGCTGTTGACGGTGACGTCGCAACCCACCCGCACCTCGCCCACCAAGCGCGGCAAGTGGGTCACCGAAAACTTGCTGTGCCAACCGCCGCTGTTGCCGCCGCCGGGCGTCGAGGGCATGATCACCGAGGCGGTGGACCAGGCTGGCACCGTGCGCCAACAACTGGAGCAACACCGCAATAACCCCGACTGCGCCGCATGCCATGCGTTGATGGATCCGATCGGCTTTGCACTTGAGCACTACGACGGCGTCGGCCACTACCGCGGCAGCGATCACGGCCTGCGCATCGACGACAGCGGTGTGTGGCAGGGATTTGAATTTCACGGCCCCAAAGAACTCGGCGCGGCGCTTAAGGCCTCCGGCGAGGTGCCGTATTGCTTGTCCAAAAAAATGCTCACGTATGCGCTGGGGCGCGACTTGAGCGCGCAAGACGACTGCCTCGTGTACGACATCGCCCAGCGCTACAATGACAACGGTGCGGCGCTGTCTGACCTGGTCGAGCAAGTGGTGCTGTCGGCAGCCTTTCGCATGCGCCAAGTCAGCGCGGAGAATCCCTGATGTCTCATCTAAGGCCTTGGCAGTTGTCGCGTCGTGCCTGTCTGCGCGGTGTGGGCGCGGCGGTGGCGCTGCCGTTTTTGGACGCGATGCGACCGGCGCGCGCGCAGACCGTGGCGGGACCGCGCCGCTTGTGCTTCTTTTACACGCCGTGCGGCATCAACATGGCCGCGTTTACGCCGTCGACGACGGGGCGCGACTTCGCGCTGTCGCCGATGCTGCAGCCGCTCGCTGACGTGCGCTCGCGCGTGGCGGTGGTGAGCGGCGCGCGCAACACCGCCGCCATGGATCTCGGCGACGGCCCCGGCGACCATGCGCGCGGGACTGGCTCGTTTTTGACGTCGGTGCACCCGCTTAAAAGCGAGGGGCGCTTGCAAAACGGCACCTCCGTCGATCAGCTGGTGGCGCAACAGATGCGCGGCCAAACGCGGCTGTCGTCGCTTGAGCTCGGCGCCGAGGGCGGAGCGTTGGTGGGGTCGTGCGACAGCTACTCGTGCGCGTACTCGAACAATATTTCGTGGGCGTCATCATCGGTGCCGATGCCCAAAGAGGTGAACCCGCGCGCGGTGTTTGATCGGTTGTTTCAAGGTGCGGAAGCGGATTTGTCGCCGCAACAGCGCGCGGATCGCCGCCGTCGTCGGCTCAGCGTGCTCGATTTCGTCACGCAAGACAGCGCGCGCTTAAACGACAAGCTCGGCACCGACGACCGACAAAAGCTCGACGCGTATTTGACCTCGGTGCGGGAACTCGAGCAAAGCATCTTTTCGCCGCCTCAAGTGAGCTGCGAATTTCCGGCGCGGCCCGAGGGCGCCGACGCAGACTTTGAAAGCTACCTCCATCAAATGCTCGACCTCGTGGCGCTGGCGTTTGCGTGCGACCTGACGCGGGTCGCGACGTTTATGATCGGCACGGCGGCGTCCAACCGCAGCTATCGTTTTTTGGGCCATCCCGGTGGACACCACGAGTACAGCCACCACCAAAATGATCCCGGCAAACTGCAAGCGCTCGCGGACATCGGGCGCTTTGAGGTCGCGCAGGTCGCGTATCTCGCGGGCAAGCTCGACGCCATCAGCGAGGTGGATGGTAGCGCCCTCGACAACAGCGCGTTGTTTTTGTCGAGCGAGCTCACCGACGGCAACGCCCACAACCACGACAACGTGCCGTGCTTGTTGGTGGGTGGTGGCGGTGGCGTGCTCAACACCAACCAACATGTGCGCGTCAGCAGCGACACCGAGGTGGGTGACGTGTTTTTGACGTTGTTGCGCACCGTCGGCATCACGCGCTCGAGCTTCGGTCAGTACGGCACGCATGTGGTTGACGCCTTGTTGACGTGATCGGCGTTGCGCTTGCCCGCATCAAGCGCGCTCAAGCGGGGTGACCGAGCAAGAGCGTGCTGTGTCCGACGCTGAAGGCGCAGCATCGCGCATGTCCGACATGTCGCGATGTTGACGCCGACGTGCACGCCGATGCGCACATCCGACGCGCACATCCGACGCGATGCTGTGTCGAGTTAAGACAACCCGCACACAAACTGTCATCCGAACTTCACCACGACTAGCCTCTGATCTGTCACTGACGAGGTGTGCGTGAAGTGGGCCGCGAAGGGTTTCTCTTTGATCGAACTCATGGTGGTGCTCGCGATAGCGACGGTGCTTGCGACGCTGGCTATTCCAAACCTCACCGGCATGGTGCGTCGTCATCGCGCGCTTGAAGCGGCGCAGGCTGCACGCGCCGTCATCAGCGAAGCCCGCGCCATCGCCCAGCGCGACGACCGCCCCGTGCAGATGCTTGTGCAGGCGGGTGGCATTGTGCTGCAGCCCGCGGTGATCAGCGCCGCCGCTCCGATCGACGCGCCGCGCCGGCCCGTCACCGGATACGGCGCGGGCCGCACCATCAAATTCGGCGTGGCGCAGGCGGTCGAGATCGTGTTCACGGATGGTGGCACGCCGACCAACGCGCTTCCTGGCACACCCGCCGCCGCCATCAAGATCTGTGCGTCGACCAACACGTACTACCGCGACGCGGTCTCGCAGACGCCGGAGTGCCGCGCGGGCGACCTCGTGTCACGACCGATCCAGGTCAGGTTTATGGTCTCGGGGATTCGCTTTTCCGTCTTCGTCGGCGCCGCGCTCGCCAACGCTGAAGTCAGGATGGACCAATGAACGGCACGGCTCGTGGACTCAAAACAGGCCGAGGCTTCTCGCTTATCGAGGTGCTGGTTGCGATCGGCATCTCTGCGGTGCTCGCCAGCGCCGTGCTCGTCAGCGTGCGCCAGGGCATCGAGACCAGCGGACGCAACAAGCACCGTTGGCAGGCGTTTACGGTGGCGCAACAGCAGATGGAGATCTTGCAAGCGGCGCCCAAAGACGCGCCTTCACTCGTGGGTGATGCGCTGATCGCCAATGGCACGCCAGCCGACGCGACCTGCTCTGACGTGACCTCGAATCTGCGTCACTACTGCGTCAACGCGCTCGGCCAGCGCACACTCGACCTGGCGCCGTGCACGGGCAAATACGAGCTGTGCTGGAAGGTGCGCTTCGGTGCCCCCGAGGGCGTGCTGCGCACCGTGCGCGTGGTGGTCGGCTACCCGACCCTTGAAGGGAGGGAGCATGTGTTGCTTGAAACCGTTCGTTTTTAGTGCACGCACGTCGACACGCGGACGCGGCTACACACTGATTGAGTTGGTGGTGAGCCAAGCCATCGCACTCGTGCTCGCGACCGGCTTGATCGCGTTTGTCACCAACATCACGCGCAAGGTGCACACCGAAGTGGCGGTTGCCGACGCCGACTCGCATTTGCGTGAGGCCAGCTTGTTGTTGTTGCGCGATATGCAGGGCCTCGGCTCAGGCAACGGTCGCGTCGGCAACCTCGTCACCGTCAGCGATGGCGGCATCGCCAACGCCGACACGCTCACCTCGTTTCAGCGCGATGAGGCGCTGTGTAACGGCGGCTTGAGCGGGATTCAAGGTGCCGCGAGACGGATCGACATCAACGTCATCAGCGGCTTGTGCCCGGTGTCGACGGGCGCAAGCGTGTGTTCCGCGGCCGAGATCCAATCCCGCCACACCATGTTGGTGGGCGCCAGCAGCCGCGCGCTGTCGGCGACGCCGAGCGTGGTCGCGGGCGCCGGTTCTGGTTGCTCGATCACCTACGATGCCACCGCCAACGCGCCCTTCGTGACGCAGTACAACGCCCGCTACCCGGGACGCTGTGGCAGCAGCTGTGCTGACGTCGGCGCCGTCATCACCGACTTGGGACCTAGCGTGCAGATCATGCTCGGCTCCAACTACGTGTACCGCATCGTTGCAGAAACACTTGAGCGCAGCGTCGACACGCGGCCGTTTAGCGCTGTGATGGATGGTGTGTTCGATCTGCAAGTTGAGCGCGTCTACGACATCAACAACGATGGTGTCATCGACGAGCTCACAGAAGTGGAGCGGGGCACCGTGCCTGTTGGCGCCAACTCAGCGAACTTTTTAGGGGTGCGCACCGGGCTCATCACCTTTGGTCGCGTGCGCGATGGCATGGACATCCGTCCGCAAGCTCTGTCGAACCGTATCATCACCAGCGCCCCTACCGGACGCCGTTACCGCTCCAGCATCGTGCTGGCCACCGCGCGCAATCGAGGAACGTAAAACATGCTGAGCTCACGCTACGCAGCCCACCGCGGCTATGCACTCATCTTGGTGTTGGTGCTGGGCATCGTGCTTGCGAGTTTGACGGGCATGCTGTTGTCCGCGACCGGCCGCACCGACCTCGAGCTGCGCGTGCAGGAAAACAACACCAAGGCGATGTACGCAGCGGAAGGTGCGGTGTCGATCGGCATCGAGAAGGTGTTGTTGGCGCTGCGCACCGATCCGCAACCGGATCTGTCGCCCTTCGACGCCAACGCGCCGGTGATGGCGGGTGCGACGTTACCAACCTTTCGCATTCGCTATTGGGACGAGGCCACCAACGCGTCGTCGTCACTGCCGCCGAGCGCGCCGTTTTTCGGTGTGATTCCCGCGCCGAGCCCTAACGCTGGATTGTTCGCCGCCCAGTCGCCGATCCAAATTCTGGTGACCGCGAAGGTGGGGTCGTCCTTGGCGACTTTGGCAGATGCGGTGCGGGTGGACCTGATCCCAATCTTTCAGTTCGCGATCTTCACCGATGGCGATTTTGAGCTGCAAAGCCCCGCCACCATGAACATCGCCGGCCGCGTGCACGCCAACGGCGATATGTATTTCTCCAATGGCTCGGCCGCCGCGAGTTTTGCCGGCATCGTCACCGCAGCAGGCCATATCGCGAACCATGCGTCGTTCACGACCGCGAACTCGGTGGGCACCGGCACCGCAACAACGAAATTTGGCGGCACCGCGCTGCAGCCTACCGCGACGGTCGTGATGCCCTACGCCGGCACCGCAACGGCGTCGCACCCCGCCGTCAACGACTTGAACCAAGCCGCGTATCTCTCGGTGTTCGCGGGCAACTTGTCTGACCACAGCACCGGCGCGCTGCCCCTCGCTGTGCCGATCACCGTGCAGGGCCAAACGGTGTGCAACACGAACGCCAGTTGCACCGCGGGGTCGTCGTGTCGGCGCGCGATGGTCACCGACCCGACGGGATTTTGCACGACGCGCATCACCTCGCGGCCTGACATCTGCGGCAACGGCTCGTCGACGTCGGCGACGGCGACCCTTGCGGACAAAAGCCGCGACAACTTCGCGCAGGCGCTGGGGATTAACGTCATTCAGCGTCCTTCAAATATGTACACCGGTGGTGTTTATAATGTCACTGGATTACCGGCGCGCTCCACAACTATCTATGGTGTAGATTTCGGACCGACGTTCACCGGCGTCGACGTCTTAGAGACCGCGCCGGGCCGCGTCAGCAGCGCGCCCGCGACGCTTGGCTTTGAAGACCAGGTCATCAACCGCAAGGTGCCGGTGATAGCCCCCTTGCAAGCGGCGGACGACGCCGGCGCGCGCGACCAGCGGTTGTTTTGGCAGGCGCACATCCTCATCATCGACGGCATTTGGTATAAGCAGGGCGCCTCAGGTGCGGCACCGGTGCCGGTGTTTAACCCAGAGACGTGGAACATGGCAGCGGGGCCGCTCGACTTTGACGACGCGCAAACCGCGCTCGGCCACAAGTTTGCAAGAGTGCTGCGGTACTCTTGGTTTTGGGATCCGCGGGAAACTCGCGTTTATACCGGAGCCAACCCTTACCAGCGCGGCGCGCAGATTCGCTCGACCGACTTTGACGTCGCGGCCTTCAACGCCCTGCTCGAAGACGCACAAGCACGCGCGCTGTTGTTCCCACCCGGCGGCAACATCCCGCCCCAAGGCGTCATCGTGTACTTGTCAGAGACCTACGATCCGTCTTTTGAAGACCCCAACACCAACGCACCACGTTCACCCAATGTGCGTAACTTTCTCAACTTCCACTACCTTGAAAATGCACCGATCAACACACGTTTTGTAGACGCAACCACCAAGGTCTTCACGCTCAACAGCCTCGCCACCACGGTGCTGCCCGGCTATTCGCCTGCGCCATTGCCCGCGACGTTGTTTTCCTTCACGCCGGCTACACCGACCGCTGCCATCAAGCGCCCTGACGAGCTCGGCTGGTTTCCCGAAAACATTTGGGGCAAAAACACCCCGCGCATCACGGGTTCGGCCAACTTCTTTTCGCTCACGCACGGCCAGACCGCGCTCAACGGCTTGTCGCAGCCCAAGGTGACCCCGTCGCTTGCGGGCAGCACCGGGATGGCAGCGTCGCCCACCGCGCCGCCCAATAACCCCGACGCTTTGGTGCAGTTCGCCGGCGTCAATGACGGCTGCGAGGAGCCCGCTTCGGTCGTCACCCCGCGCGTCCCCGCCACACGTCCGACGCCGGCGCAGCGCGCAAGCGGCCTGTTTCGTGCCCCGTGCATTCAAAGCGGTGCGACGCCGTTGGGTCCTGAAAACGCCGTCCGCGTGGTGCGCGCGCAGACGGTGATTCCGCAGGGTCTCACGGTGGTGAGCGACAACCGCATGTACATCTTGGGCGACGTCAACGTGTCGTTGGCCGACGGTTCGTCGGGTGCAGACGTTGGCGTCGGGCGCGTCATCGCGAGCGCGAGTGGTCCGGTGCAGAGTTACCGCGACGTGCCCGGACGCGTGTCGTTTATGGCCGATTCGGTCACGCTGCTGTCGTCCCGTTTTAGCGATCGCACGATGCAGCGCGGCGGCGACCCGGCCGCAACGCCACCGACGGCATATGCCACGCGCGCGCGCTTTTCGGGTGGCAGCGTGCGCCCGAAGGATTTGTTGGTATCTGCACCGTACGAGCCGGTGGTGGCGGGTGTGCTGGAGATAAACGGCACCAACAACGCCGCGGGTGCGATGCCCAACCTGTGCACGCTCAGTCGCACTGATATTCCAAACGCGTTTGCCGCGAGCACCCTCAACAGCGGCATCGAAGTGTTCGCGGGCGCGGATCCGCGCAGCTTTCGCACCGCCCTGCCGACCCGCTACAACGCCAGCTTTTTGATGGGCGATGTGCCGGCTTGCATCAACGCCGGCAACAACCTTGGCAATCCGTCGGGTGGACTCAACAACTTCCCACGCTTTTTGGAGGTGTGGAACGGCACCACCAACGTCATCAACGGCTCACTGGTATCGCTGTTTCGATCCGAGCGCGGCAACGCCCGCTTCTTGGACTCGGCGTATGGGCAAAATGACGGCGGCACCGGCATTGTGGGCGCGCGCCAGACCGGCGCGGCGATTTACACCTGGACCAGCAACCCGTGCGTGTATTCACCGCCGACGCGCGTGTGGGCGTTTGACCCGTCGCTGCAAAACCCGGCAAACCTGCCGCCCGGCACGCCGCGTGTGTTCGCCGATCAAAACATGCGCTGGGTGCGGCGCTAAGCGCCTTACCTCGCGAGCGCTTCGGCGTTCGTCGGCGCTCGTCGTGGATTTCGATGGTCCAGCGACCTCCACGCGGCGCTACCGGGGCACCTCCAACGGGCACGCAGCTAGGCAACGCCACACCCACGGGCGATCACTGCGGGCGGGTGGACGACGCGTTTTACAACACCGCGCCCGCGGCCTTTCCCTCCACGGAAGTGTTCGGCCAGTTCAACGACGACACGCTGCTCGACGTCGCGGTGTTGGACAGCACCGGCAGCATCATGATCGTGCGCCAACAGCCTCACCCGTCGCCACGTTCATCCGTGTGAGCGCCCACGGCACCACGGCACGATGCCGCTCGCGTTTGTCGACAACATCCCCGTCTTGGGGAGCATGGCGGATAAAAGCTTTGTGCAGATGGCGCGCTATGGCCGGTCGCTGTCTGAACGCGAGAGCCTCATCAACGCACAGCGCGCGCCACGGCTGGCGACGTGACCGTCGCTCGCATGATGTGTCCGCGTGGTACGCTCGCGACCGCGGAGGTCTGCATGAAGTGGCACGTATGTCTCACACTGACCATCGCGAGTGCATGGCTGAGCGCGTGTGCGGGTGACCCGTGCCCCGGTGGCAGCTATGAGGGTCTCATCATCCTTTCTCCCACCGGTATTTCAGGACGGTTTGGTCCGCTAGGGAACGAGAAGGAACTGCCGTATGCCGATCGACCGGTGGCGCACTGCACGAGCATTGCTTCGATCTTGGTGTACGAGAGCGCGAAAATTCGCAGCGATGACTTCGCTTCGGCCAGTACCATTGGCGACATCGGCTCCGAGTCGTTTAACGAAGGCGACTGGCAACAGACCATCGATGGCTTTGACCA
>JAYTVG010000448.1:0-5329 GCA_043744135.1 Deltaproteobacteria bacterium
GGCCCCGCGCACGAATACAAAGTGAAGGGCAAAACCGACGACCAGGTGTTCGGTGGCCCGCTCGCGAGCATGTTGGAAGAGCTCAAAGCACAAACGTCAGCGCTGTATTTTTCCGATTGGCTCGTCGACAAAAACGCCGTCACGTTGGCACAAGCGCAGTCCGCGCACTTGCGTGACATCACGTGGGCGTTTGGCCACATCGCGCAGGGCATGTACGGCGCCGAGAAAAAACCCAAGCCGTACTCGCAGCTGGCGTCGATCCAAATGGGCACCCTCGTCAAAAACGCTGCGCTGGTGTGGAAGGCAGGTGAGGTCGCGGCCAACGGCAGCGACAAAGGCTGTTTCGACGTCGATCAAAGCAAGTGGCGCGCGGCCGTGGATGCGCTTGCCAAACGCGTGCTGCACATCAAAGGCGCTGGCGACAAGGCCGACGCGGACAAGTTGCGCGCAGAGCTGGTCGACGCTGACGACGTGTGGGGGCAGTTGCGGCTGACCATCGCCGAGCGTTGGCTGCGCGCGCCCAAGGCCAGCTTTGTATACGCCGTGAAACAATAGCAACCCCAGATCGGCATGACGATGACCCAAAAGACCAAGGTGCGTGCGGCAAACCTCAAGCGCGCTGCCGCATTGAAAAAGCCCATCGCAAAGCCAACGGCCGCGAAAAAAGCGTTCGCGAAAGTGTCGCCCGCCAAAGTGTCGCCCGCTAAAGCGTCGCCCGCTAAAAAGCCGCTGCGCACGTCGAGGGTGCCGCGCGCCGCACGACTTGTCACGATGCAGACGTTGTTTGCGACGCTGGGCGCGCGCGACCCTGCGCAGTGGGCCGCGGCACAACTGGACTCGGGCGTGGACGAGGTCACGCGCTTCGTGTTGTTGCGCGCGCTGTGGATGAAGGCGGTCGAGCCGGGCCGCTTGCTCGCCAAAGCGCAGGCCACCGCCCACGTCAAAGATGCGTTGGCGCGCATGCTGGGCACCGTCAGCCTCACCGACGTCGACGCGCTGGTGCGCCTGGCGGAAGAACAAGTGCTGCACGACGTGCTTGGTGTGCTCGACGATGCCTCCGGCGGCGCTGACGGCGCTGTCGGTTGGGGCGTGTTTCGCACCGACGCACGCGGCGCGCCTGTGCGCCGCATCGCGCCTTTGCTCGCGCGCCTGCACGACGCCAAGCCGTAAGCCGCGCGTCGCGGACGCCGCCAGCACCGCAGCGGGTTTGCGTTTGGCGTTGCGCGTGCGATCGGTGTGGCGCTTGACCGGTCCATCCGCATTTGCCTCCGCGCCCGCACTGCTGCAGCCAGCGCATTCGCCGACGTTTGGGCACAGCCCGCTGCGGCTCGCGGTGACGACAGGCTATCGGCCGAGCGCCAGCCGTCGCGCGCGTGCCATTGGCCTGGCGATGCGCTTGGGTGCGCCGCTCGTCGACCGCCAAAAGCTCTCGGTGTTGTTCGCGGACACCGGTGTGCAGTTTTTGTACGTGGTGGGCACGCACCACGAGGAATTGGTATCGGCCCAAGGTGCGCGCTGTCAGGTCGAGCCGGGGTTGCTGAAGATGAAGCTGCAACACCACCCCACCCACCCGTTGATCCGCGCCATCGCGCGCGACGACGCCGACTTGGTCGAGGTGTTTGATTGCACGCTTGGGGTCGGCCACGACGCCATGCATGTGGCGTGTGCGCTCAACGTGCGGGTGGTCGCGACCGAACGCAGCGCGGTGTTGTGCGCGCTGCATGAAGACGGGCTGGTGCGCGCGGCGGTGCGCTATCCCGCCATCCGCAACATCGACGTCATCTGCGGCGACGCAGCGGTGGTGTTGGCCGCCCGGCCCGATCGCAGCATCGACGTCGTGATGCTGGACCCCATGATGCTGCGCGCCAAGGGGGCCACGCCGACCTTTGATGCGTTGCGCGCGCTGGCTGATCACGCGCCCGCGTCCGCAGCGTTGTACCTGCACGCCGCGCGCGTCGCTAAGCGTCGCGTGGTGCTCAAGCGCCCGCGCCGCGTCGGTGTCGACGTTGGCACCCCGTTGGGATTCGCCCGCGTCGAGCACGGCGCCCACGTCAGCTACCACATCCATGATGTGGTGCCGTGATGCGAGCGCCTGCAAAAACGCCGCGCCCGCTGGCCAGCCCTCGCGCGCCCGCGTGAAGATGCTACACCCCGCTGATGTTGCGTAGCCTTTGTGTCGCTCTCGTCGCCCTCGTCACTGCCACCGTCGTGTCGCCGTCCGCCGCGCGCGCAGGCGAGCTGTGGACCGACCCGCCCGCGAAACGGGTCATCACGCCGCTAACCTCGATGGCGCCGCTTGTCGACAAGCTGGAGCCCGCCGTCTTAGTGATCTTCACCGAGGGCGACTTCAGCGCAGAAGATCTGCCGCCCGGTCATCCTCCGCTTGGCGAGGGCGGTCCGGGGATGCCGCCGGCAATGCCGGAGGGCTTTGACCCCGACAACATGCCCGAGATGCGCGGGCAAGGTGCGGGCTTCGTCATCACGCCGACGGGCTACGCGCTCACCAACCACCACGTGGTCGAGCACGCCACGTCGATTGTGGTGCGCGTCGGCGACGATCCCGAAGAATTTCCCGCCACCGTTGTCGGCAGCGATGAAAAAACCGACGTCGCGCTCATCAAGATCGACTCACCGCGCAGCAACTTCCCGATCATCCCGCTCGGCGACAGCGACGTCATGAAGGTGGGTGATTTTGTCGTCGCTATCGGCAGCCCGTTTGGGCTCGAGCAGTCGGTTAGCTTTGGCATCGTGTCAGGGCGCGGCCGCAAAGACATCGCGCCCAGTGGCCGCGTCGGCTTGTACGACTTCGTGCAGACCGATGCGAGCATCAACCCCGGCAACTCGGGTGGTCCGCTGCTCAACTTGTACGGTGAGGCCATCGGCATGAACTCGGCCGTCAACGCCGCCGGCAGCGGCATCGGCTTTGCGATCCCCATCAACATGGTCAAAAAATTGTTGGGGCAGCTCAAGGCCAAGGGCCGCTATGAGCGATCGTGGATCGGCGTCTCTATTCAAGAGGTGCCTGACGCGCTGTTTGCAGACTTCGGCTTAGACCGCGCGCGTGGTGCGCTGGTGCGTGAGGTGGTGCCGGAGGGACCTGCTGCTGCCGCTGGCGTCTTGCCTGGCGACGTCATCGTGGCGTTTGAGGGCAAACGCATTGAAGACAGCTACGAGCTGCCGCTGCTCGCTGGTGAAGGGGGCGTCGGCAAAAGCGTCAAGATCGACATCTTGCGCGACAAACTCCCAAAGCAACTGCAAGTCGTGTTAGGGGGACATCCCGACAACGCCACCGGCGCCGTCAGCGTCGACAAACCCAAGCCGGCCCCCAAAGACCGCAGCCTCGGCGTCACGGTGGTGTCGCTCGACAACGACGACCGCGAGCGCTTGAAACTCAAAAAAGACCTCGCTGGCACGCGCGTCACCAAAGTGCGCCCGGGCGGCGCCGCGTTTTTGGGTGGCCTGCTTGTCGACGACGTGGTGCTGTCGGTCAACGGCACCGCCACGCGCACCGCGAACGACTTCGCGGCGGCGGTCAAGGCCGAAAACGGCGACCTCGCGCTCAAAATGCAGGTGCAGCGTCAAAAAAGCGTCATTTTTGTTGCGGTGCAAAAACCTTAGGCGTCACAGACTCGCTAAAAACACGCGTCAAACGCGTTGGCTTCAACGGTGACGGTGCCGCCGACGCCTTGTTGCGCGATGGCGTCGACGAGCGCGCGGGCGTCGCAGCTGGCCAGCGCGACATTGGCGCTCACGGTGATATCGCCCGCGACCTGCAGCGCAAACAGCGCCGTCACGTCCGTCAGCTCAATGTTGCTGTCGAGTTCGAGCGCACCGGCGTGCGCGATGTTCGCAAACGGCGCCAGCGTTGGCAGCGATGGATTGCTGGTGATGCGCAGTACGCCGTTGACAGCGACGACGCTGCTTAGGCGCGCCAAGCTGTTGCCGATGAAACTCGCGACCTCGAGGTCGCCGTCGATGGTTACGCATGCCCGGCCGAGCAGCACGTCGAGGTCGCTGTTGCTGCTGATGCTGGTGGCTGGCAGCGTGTCGCAATCCCCCTCGCCCTCACCTTCACCTTCGCCCTCACCTTCGCCTTCGCCCTCACCGCCTGTGCCGGTGTGACACCAGCCGTCGACGCAGCTCAGTGCGTCTGGGCAGTTGGTGGCGTCGACGCAGGGGGCGGGATCGGGCGCAAACAAGCACGCGCTTGCGGCCATCGTCGAGCAATACAACACGGTGCGACGCAAAATCAACATGAAGCCTATAGTGTAGCCGGTGACGTTGCCGACATCCATCGGGCGCTTTTTGATCGAGGCCAAGCTCGGTGGCGGCGGCTTTGGCACCGTGTACCAAGCGCACGATCCGTTGGTCGGCGAGAAGGTCGCGATCAAAGTGCTGCACCCCGAGTTTGCTCGCAGCACAGAGCAAACCGAGCGCTTGCGACGTGAAGTGTTGTTGGCGCGTCGCGTTGACCACGCCGGCGTCGGCCGCATCTACGATCTTCACCAAGACGAAGACACCTTGTTTGTCGTCATGGAGTTGGTCGCAGGCCAGACGCTAAGCCACCTCGCCGCCACCGGTCCGCTGCCGCCAGCGCGTGCCGTGCGCATCGTCAGGCGCGTGTGCGATGTGCTGGTGGCCGCACACGCCGTCGGCGTGCTGCATCGCGATATCAAAGCGGGAAACGTCATGGTGAGCGCGAAAGGTGACGACGACCACGTCAAACTTGTCGACTTCGGCATGGCGACCTGCGGTGGCTTAGCGCACCTGACGCAAAACGGCACCGCGGTCGGCACCAACGGCTACGTTGCCCCCGAGCTATGGGACGGCGCGCCCGCAAGCCCAGCGTCCGATGTGTTTGCCACCGGCGTCATGCTGTACGGCTTGTTAGCGGGGCGCCTGCCGTGGAGCGCAGCGCGCGGCGCGATGTTGCAGCAGATGACCAACGTGCGCCCAGTGCCGCCATCGTTGTGTCGCGCTGGCGGGGCGACGGCCGCTGAGCGCGCGCTCGACGTCATCGTGGAGCGCGCCATCGCCGTGAAGGCCAATGAGCGCTACCCAAGCGCGCTGGCGTTTGCGCAAGCGCTCGAGGCCTGGACCGACGCCAACCACGACGCGCCCGCCATCGCTGCGCGCGTCCGCACACTGCCCGGGTGGCGAACGTTGGTGCTCGCGGCCGCCGCGCTGTGTGCGGTGCTTTTTTTGTGGACGCGTGCGCACTCGATGCCCACCGCAGCAGTGCCGCGCGCGCCGCCGCCAACCCACCAGACTCCCGTCGATGCCGCGCCACGCGCGCCGCCCGACGCCGCGCCGTCCGCCGCCGCGCCGT
>JAYTVG010000449.1:0-5327 GCA_043744135.1 Deltaproteobacteria bacterium
CACGTATTCGGTCAACATCACGGTGTCATTTTCCACCGGGCCCCACTCAGCGAGCGCCTGCAAGATGTTGCGCAAGTCGCGAATGGAGATTTCCTCTTCCACCAAGCGGCGCAAAATATCGGTGAGCTGAAAGGGGCTGACCGCTTTGGGCACGACCTCTTTGACCAGGGCAGGGAACGCTTGCTCGAGTTGTTCGAGCATGTTTTGCGTTTCTTGAATGCCGACAAATTCGGCGGCGTTTTTACGCAGCACCGCCGACAAGTGCAGCACCATGTAGCCGGGGGCGTCCCACGTCGTGAGGCCGGCGTCTTCCGCGAGCTTGCGCTGCTCAACCAAAATCCACCCGCAGGCGTTGCCGTTGGCGGGGTTTTGCGCGGGCTCAGCGTCGATGCCGAGCAGGCGCAAGCGATCGGGCGTGTCGTTGACGAGACATTTGTTTTTGTCGACCGAGCCCATCACCAATGGGATCTCGTTAATCATGATGATGTAGCTGCCGGGCGGCAGGTCGCCCTCGTTGCCGCGCACGCGCAGGCCCGGAAAGCGCACGCCGAGCGCGTAAAACAAACCGTCGCGCATCATCGGGATCAGCTCGTTTAAAAACGACGTGCCACTGGTGTCGTCGACGAGCGGCACCAAATCAGCTGCGACCTCCAGCGCGATGGGCGTCACCACCGGCATCATCTGCGCGCTTTGGCCTTCTTGCGCCTTGGCCTTTTGCACCGCGGACTTCTTGTCTTCCGCGGCCTTTTCCTCGCGCTGTTCGACGACGGCACCGGGCGCGCCACCACCGAGCTTGGCGTCTTGGGCTCTAAACAGGCCGTACGCGAGGCCGCCGATCGCGACCGCCGATAGCGTGAACGGAATGAACGGCAGGCCGGGCACCAAGCCGACGCAAAAGATGAAACCGCCAGCGATGGCGAACGCCTTGGGCTGCGCGAGGATTTGCCCGGCCACGTCCATGCCCAAGTTTGAGTCTTCGTCTTCTGAGGCCACGCGCGTCACGATCAAACCCGCGCACATCGACATCAACAGCGCCGGGATGATGGACACCAGGCCGTCGCCGATGGTCAAAATCGAATACGTCTCCACCGCTTCAGCCGCGGTCATGTCCTTTTGAGTGACGCCGATGATGATGCCCGCGACGACGTTGATGGCGGTGATGATCAGGCCCGCGATGGAATCGCCTTTGACGAACTTCATGGCGCCGTCCATCGAGCCAAACAGCTGGCTTTCGCGCCCGAGGTCGTTTCGGCGGCGGCGCGCTTCGTCGAGGTCAAAGGCGCCCGCGCGCAAATCGGCGTCGATGGACATCTGCTTGCCGGGCATGGCGTCGAGAGTGAAGCGGGCGGCGACCTCAGCGACGCGCTCTGAACCCTTTGAGATCACGAGGAAGTTCACGAGCATCAGCACCAAGAAGATCACCGCACCGACGACGAAGTTGCCGCGCACCACGAACTTGCCGAACGATTGAATCACCTCGCCAGCGTGCGCATCCAACAAAATGAGTCGCGTCGAGCTGACGTTGAGGGCGAGCCGAAACAACGTCGTCACCAAGATGATGGTGGGAAACGACGCGAGCTTCAGTGCGTCGGCGATGTACATCGCGATCAGCAACATCACCATGCTGATGGAGATGTTGACGACGAGCAAGATGTCGAGCAGCCAGGTGGGCAGCGGCACGATCATCATCGCCACCACCAACATGACCAACACAGCCAAGCCGATATCGGCATAGCGCTTGAGCACCATGGCGAGGTCGCCCGACATGATCATGTTGATAAACTTTTTCATCAGGCTCGCACCCTACTCCTGGGAAAATCACCAGGTCAAACCCAGCGCGCGCCGTCGTGCGTTTGAGGCTCATTCTCCTTGCAGCAGCGACACGAAGCGCGCGGCATGGCGGTAGCGATCGAAAAATCGGTCTGCCTCCACCCACGCGCGCACGCGATTGCGATCCGTCTTGGCCGCTTGTGCCAGCGCTGCATAGCAACCGTCTTCGTCGTCGAGTGCGGCGCGCAGTGCAGCCATGTGGTAGTTGGCCATCACGTCGTCGCTGCCGAGCTCCAGCGCTTTGTGCAGTGCCTTGCCAGCCTCGTCGTAAAAGCCCTTGATCGCGTAGCAGTTGCCGAGGTCCACCCAGGCGTCGAGGTTTTTGGGGTCAACCTTTGTCACCTCGCGCAAAAACGGGATCGCCTCCGCGGGCTTTCCTAAGTCCATCAACACCGTCGCCATCTCATGGCGGGCGGCGGGGTCTTTGGGGTCGAGCTGAAGTGCTATCTTGTACTCCTCAAGCGCCTCGTCGAAGCGGCCACGCTCGGCCAGCGTCAACCCCAAGTTGAGGTGCGCGTCGGGGTAGGCGAACTCGAGCTCGAGCGTTTGTTGGTACTCGCGCACCGCGAGGTCGTGGCCGTGGGTCGCGATGAAGCACGCGAGGTAGTAGTGGGCGGTGGGCGATTGCGGCTCGAGGTCGATGGCGCGCAAGTACTCGCGCAGGGCATCCAAGAAGTTGCCCTTCTCGGCGTGCACCGTCGCCAAGTTGTCGTGGGCGTGGGCGCTGTCGGGGTCTAAGTCGATGGCCTTTTGGAACTCTTTGATGGACTCATCCAGCCAGCCGCGATCCGCCAGTTCGATGCCGCGTTGGTTGTGAAAGTCCGACTGCGCGAGCCGGTCGACCTTTTCCTTGTCTGCCATGTGGACTCCCTCACACCACACGCCGTTATCGTCAATCGGCCCGGGCCGACCGCGCGCGTAGTGAACAAATGACATGCACCGACCTTGGGAGGTGAACAGCGGCACCGGCACCCAGCGTCAACCGCCGTCCGTCATGCGCACGCGACGCCGCGCGCTTGCACCCGAGTTTTCGAAATCTTCAGCCGGCCGCACCTGAGCGTCGAGTTCCATGGCTTTTTGCTGCGCCGAGCGAAAAATCGTCACAACGATACTCATGATGGGCACCGCCAACAACGCGCCCACCAAGCCATAAAAATGCTCGCCGATGAGCAAGGCCAGCATGATGAGGGCCGGGTGGATCTTGGCCGCATCGCCCATGATTTTGGGGTTCAAAAAATTCGCCTCCAAGATGTGCACGCCGACGATCCACCCCACCGCCAGCAGCGCCGTGCTTAAGCCGCCCGACAGCGCCACGATGACGATGGGGATGGTCGACAAGATGCTGCCGAAAATGGGCACCAGCGAAAACACCGCCGCCAACGTCGCCAGCAAAAACGCAAACTTCACGCGCAACAACAACAACCCGACGAGCGTCAGCACACCGTTGATGGCGCAAATGGTCAGCTGGCCGCGCACCACGCCCGACAGGCCGCGGTCGATGCGCACGATTAAATCCTGCAGCATGCTGCGGTCGCGCACCGGCGTGATGGAGAACAAGAAATCAAAGATGCGCTTGGTGTCGGCCGCGATAAACCCCGTCAACATCAACACCAAAAACGTCGTGAACAACACCCGCAGCGTCGTGCCGACCACGGTGCGGATCTCGCTGAGTACCCGGCGCGACTCGTCAAACACCGACGCCTTGGCATCTTTGATGATGTCTTTGGTGACCTGCACGACGTCAAGCGTGAGCGCGCCGGTGGCGTCGGCGCTGTTTTCGCCGGGGGTCACGATGGTGACGGGGACATTGTAGCGGTTAAACCACTCCTCCAACTGGTTGCCGAAGCCCGCGATGGTGGCGTCGTCGAGGTTGTTGACCAGTTCGGTGCCGTCTTTGGCCAAGCGCACGCCTTCGCGGTACAGCTGCGGCACAAAGATCGAGCCCACCACCCACAAAATTCCCGCGAACGCGGCGTAGATGACGATGACCGAGACCCACGGTGACAAGCGCCGGCCGCGCAGTTGAATCGAGCTCAAGCGCCGGACCACCGGTGCAATCACGTACGCGAGCAATAGCGCCAGCACGAACGGCAGCAAAATCTCGCGCACCGCCAACAACACCGCCACCGCCGGCACCCACAACGCCAACAGCAGCGCCGTGCGCCGAACGCGCTTGTCGTACAATAGCCGTGTCAGCCGCGAATTCACCCAGTGACCTGTACGCGCCGCAGCACTTGGTGCAACACCGTTTGCGCGCTTTTGTCGTGGCGCTGACGGGGCTGAGCCCGCTTGCGAGCGGCATTGACGCGCGCGCGCCAGTGCACCACGACGCGTGATGCGCGCGCTGCTGATCTTTGGGCTTGTCGGTCTCAGCTGTGCTCCGCCCGCCACGCCTGAGTGCACTGGCCCGGCCGACTGCGACGCGCCTGCCGCGGCCCCGTGTGACAGCTGCCCGCCGCTTGCCACGACGCTGTGCGTGAATGGCGCGTGCCAGCCGCGGGGCCAAGACGCCGTCGACGTTTCCGTCACGGTGCGCATCGATCGCGCGCTCGATGGGGTGCGAGGTTTGGTGTACGCGGTGCTCGCCGACACGCCGTGCGCCGATGCGGTCGCCCTCGACGCCACCGCAAGCGCGTTGTCATCCGGGCAGTTTTCGCTCAGCGGCGGCGACGTGCACCCTGATCTTTCGTTTGGCCGCGTGCCGGTGGGTGCGGTGACGGTGGTGGCGGTCGCGACCGCACAGTCGGCCGGGCAGGGCGCGCGCTTGGGGGTCGGTTGCGTTCGCGCCACCGCCACTGGGCCCGCGTTGCGCGTTGCCGAGCTCGTGATTGCCCAGTGAACTTCGATTGTTCACCCCCCAAGGTCGGTGAAATGCTGATTTCACTCGATAAAACAGCATGATGCACAACTGAACGCAAATTCAGCTGCGCCGAGCAGATAGATGCACAAGCGGTGGGTTCAACACCCCTCCACCGCACGGGTGCGTCATGTTCAACGTGGACAACAGCTTCGGCAGCGCCTCACGCGGCGTGGATTTCGTGTCGGCGCGCCACATTCGCTACGCTCAGGGGGCGGCCAAGCTGCGCGCGCTGGCCGGCGGTGCGCGCGCGGATGTGGCACAAGATCTGCGAGCCCACGATCGTCGGGAGATTGAACAGCAGGAGCAGCGCAAGCGTACCAACAGCATGCACCTCGTGGTCGAACCCTTGTCGATGCCCAGCGTCGCGCGCCCCGCACAGGAGCCGGGCGTGCTGTACGTGCGCTTCGGTGCGTTGGTCGCTGGCCACGTCGCGGTCATGCCGCAGCCGGCAGCGGCAATCGCTCGCGAGCTCGACGTCGCCCGCCACACAAGCGCCCCCATCACGCGCGCGGTGTTGGTGGGCGCTGACGCGTTTTTCGACGAGCGACACACCGGGGGTTCGCTTGGGATCGCGGCGTTGGTGCAGGGGATGGACGGGCTCGTGTCGGCGCGCGTGCCGTTTGTGTGGCGCACGCGC
>JAYTVG010000450.1:0-5316 GCA_043744135.1 Deltaproteobacteria bacterium
GTGGCTGAACGGTTGGCTGCACCGTTAAGCCACGCGCGCAGCGGTCGCGCTTTGTCGTGGTGCACGTCGGACAAGTCGCGCGCCACCGTTTGCAGTGCCGCTTTGTCGAGGGGATGCGGCCCACTGGCGCGCTCGCAAAAAAACGTGCGACACCCCAGCGGCCTCACCGCGTACACCCGACAACGCCCTTGTTCGTTCAAAAATGCGCAGCGGCCGTCGTCATCGTCAGGGACGGCGGGTAGCTTGCGGCCCTGTCGTTTGGTCTCGACCACCAGCAGCTGCCACTCCGCGTGCGTGAGGTACGGCTCGCGTCCTGTCACGGCGAAGCGACAACATTCTGTGGAGGCGGGGCAGGCCCAGCCGGCGGTGAGCGCATCTGCTTGCTGCAACAGCGCAAGCGTCGTGCGCGGTGCTACGGACATTGGCACTGGCACTGGCAGCTCGACATTTGCCCCGGCGGCGTGTTCGCAGGGCACTGGCAGGTGCACGCGCACATCTTGGTCGCGGGCCCCGCACCTGTCGACGTCACGCCGGTGGACGCGGCGGCGTCGGTGGCGGCGGGCAGCTTGGTTTTTTGCGCGAGGTACAACATGAGCGAGTCGTATTCCACGTCGGGCACGTTGTGGCGCCCGCTGGCGTTTGCCTTTAACACCGGCCCCGGTGGCGCGTGGCCAGATTCAAACACGGCGGGACCCGCGCCTTGTTTGCCGCCGGGGTGGCAGGCGTTACATTTCGCGGTCCAATACTTTTCGCCGCGCGCGCTGTCGGCGGGGCCGCTTTTGCCGCGGCCTTTGCCGCCGGTGCCGCACGCAGTGATACTGACCACAACGCCAACGACGACGAGCACAATGCAAACGTGAAACAGGTGACGCATGCGCGCACTGTAGCGGATGCGTGTGCGCAAGCCACTAAACGTCAGGGCAGTTTTTCGCTATGCCCGGCCGAGTGCGGCTAACATCAACGCGATGCGCGGGCTTGGCGGCAACGGCCCTTTGGTGGGCACGGGAATCGTCTTAGGTGCTTTTGAATTGGTCCGCCCCCTAGGCAAGGGCGGTATGGCCGAAGTGTGGCTGGCGTTTCATCGCGCGCAGGGCACCCACGTCGCCATCAAAGTGCTCACCGGTGCGCATGCGCGCGAGCCCGCGTTCGTGCGCGCGGTGAAAAACGAGATCGAAAGCGTCGCGCGCTTGCGGCACCCCGGCATCATCTTGGTGTTTGACACCGGTGCCGTCGACGCTGCCGCGCAAGACATCTCTTCGATGCGGTTTGTCGAGGGCAGTCCGTTTTTTGTCATGGAGCTCGCCAGCCACGGTGCGCTGTCGCCACGGCGGTTGCCGCTGCCGTGGGGCACCGCGCGCATGCTGTTGTTGTCGCTGCTCGACGCATTGTCGCATGCGCACGCGCGCGGTGTGATCCATCGTGACATCAAGCCCGGCAACGTGCTGTTGTGCGCGCCCGAAGATCCGCGACCGGGTTTGAAGCTGTCGGACTTCGGCATCGCCGCGCCGCTCATCGACGGCGTCGACAACAGCGACGACCAAAGTCAGCTGTCGGGCACGCCGCGCTATATGGCGCCCGAACAATTCCAAGCGCGTTGGCGCGACTTCGGGCCGTGGACGGACTTGTATGCGCTGGGTTGTATCGCGTACCAGTTGCTCACCGGGCACACGCCGTTTGGCGGCGACGCGCTGCGGCTGGCGATCGCGCACTGTCACGACGTGCCAGAGCCACCAAAGCTCAAAGGGTACCCAGCGGGTTTTGATGGGTGGGTGCTGCGCCTGCTCGAAAAGGAACCGGGGCGCCGCTTTCAATGCGCTGCCGATGCGGCGTGGGCGCTGTTGAAGCTGCAACCCCCGCAGCCGGATGAGGACCTCACCGTCGTCGCCGGCTGGGAGCAAGCGCTGCGCTCGTTGCGCCCGCGTGGTCCGCGCGGCCAGCCGCTGTCGACGCACAGTGGCGACAGCGAACCAGCGTCGGGCGACGACGTCACGCTCGCCGCGCGCGGTGAAGATGTCAGCGGTGATGCACCGCAAGCGTTGCACGCGCCGAGCGCAACCGCCGAAGCGCCACAGCCCGACGACTCCGAGATTTCCACCCGCACAGTGATGCAGCGCCCGCGCCGTTCGCAGCTGCCGCCGGAGTTTCAACACACTGCTGCGCCGGCAGCGCAAGCCGATGCGACCTTGAGCGGCTCGTCGGTGTTCACGCGTGTGCGTGTGCGTCGTCGTGGAGCATTGGCCTCGCAGTCGTCAGAAGCACCCGCTACCGATCAACTCGCGCACACGGCGCTGCGCCGCGCGGCCCGCCGTGACGACGACGCGTTGTTTCCACCGATTCGCCCCAAAGATCCGACGGGGCCCACGCGCACGGTGCAACTGGCATCCAACATTGATGGACCGGCGCAGCGCAGCAACAGCGCTGAAGCTGGTGTCGTCGGTGTCGTTGAGACCACGTTTGCGCCCAACGTGCCGTGGACGGAGCTGGCGGCGTTGTCGCCGTATGAAAGCGAACCGACGTTGACCGCGCGCGCCGACCCGCACAAGCGACCTGACGCGGGTTCGCGACGTGGCGCTGAGTCAGCGCTGCTCGCGCCACGGTTGCCACCGCCGCTGCCGGCGACGTGGCGTCGCTTGGAGCCGTTGGTGCCGTCGACGCATCTGCTCGGCGCGGGCTTGGGCCTTTATGGGTTGCGACAGATTCCGTTGGTCGATCGCGACTACGAACGCGATCAGGTCTGGGATGCCTTGCGCGATGTGCATCAAGGTCGCGGCGCGCGCGTGGTCGTCGTGCGGGGTCCTGCGGGCATCGGCAAGACGCGCTTGTGCGAGTGGTTGCTTGAGCGCAGCGCCGAGGTGGGCGCGGCGGTCGCGCTGCGCGCCGGTCACGGCGCTGGAGGTGGCGCGCTGTCGGGCCTCAGCGGCATGGTCGCGATTCATGCGCGTGCGCTTGGCCTGCAAGCCGGCGATCTGGTGGCGCGCTTGCGCCACGTCGTCGTGGAACAGGGTCTAGCTGAGCGCGAGGAGGCGTTGGCGCTCGCCAGCTTGCTTGAGCCGGGCATCGCCCCGCCCGCGCCACCGCTGGCAGCACGCGTCGCCGCCAGCATCTCTGACGGCGGCGAGCAGCGCGTGCGCTTGCACTCCGACCGCGAACGGCATGCGGTGGTGTTGCGCTACTTGGCGCGCGCCGCTGCAGACCGGCCCGTGGTGGCGTGGCTCGACGATGTGCAGTGGGGTGCTGACGCGATCCGCTTTGCGCGCCACGTCATCGATGACGACGCCAACAGCCAAATCCCGGTGTTGTTGTTGTTGTCCGCGACCAATGAACTGCTCGGCGAACGTCCGATCGAAGCGCAGTTGCTGGATGACTTGCTGCAACACGCAAGTGGTCGCGTCATTGATATCAACGTGCCGAGCCTGCCCGCTGCGGATCACAAAGCGCTGGTCACCGAGTTGTTGGGACTTGAGGAGCGCTTGGCGGAGATGGTCGCCGAGCGCACAGCAGGCAATCCGCTGTTCGCGGTGACGCTCGTCGGCGACTTTATCGCGCGCGGTGTGCTGGAGTTGACGCCCCACGGCTTTGCGCTCAAGCCCGGTGAGCGCGCGGTGTTACCTGATGATTTGTTTGGTGTGTGGGCGCAGCGCATCGATCGCCAACTCAAACACCTCCCCGCCACCTCCCGGCTCGCTATCGAGTTAGGCAGCGTGCTTGGCACCGCTGGTGACGACGGCGAGTGGGCGGCGATCTGCACGGCGGGCGGCGTCGACTTATCGCCTGCACTGATCGACGAACTGCTCAAGGCACGCTTGCTGGTCGATGACGATGGTGGGGTGCGCTTCCCGCACGCCATGCTGCGCGAAAGTATGTTGCGCACGGCAGCCGAAGCCGGCCGCTTACAATCACACCACCGCATCGCGGCGTCGATGTTGATCACGCACTACGCGCCCGGACACCGTGGCATCGGCGAGCGCATCGCACGCCACTTAGTCGCATCGGGAGATCTCGCCGGCGCGCTGCCGCATTTGTTGGCGGCGGCGATCGCAGCCGGCCGTTCAGCCAGCTACGGCGATGCGCACGCGCTGTTGGCGGAGCGCGACGCGTTGCTCGACCGCCTCAAGCTTAGCGATGGCGATGCGCTGCGCGTGCAGAGTTGGGCTATCAAAGCCAGCGTCCTCGTCGACGAAGGGCGCTACGACGAGGCGAGTATGTGGGCCGATCTCGTGCTGCAGCAGCACGACAGCGCGCGGGTGCAAGCGATGGTGCCGACAGCGTCGCGGGTCGCAGCACAAGTGGCGCTTCGGCGTGCGGACTGGGACGACGCCGCGCGCCGCTTTCAAATTGCAGCAGACGCGGCCCAGCGCATCGGCGACACCGTCGAGTTGACGCAAGCGCTCGTTGGTCTGTCAGACGCCGCCTACTACCGCGGCAAGCTGGCGGAGAGCAAAGCGGTGCTTTCGCGCGCGCTCGATGTCTGTGGGCGCGCAAACGACGACGTTGGCTTGGCGTACTGCGCGTGGAACTTGGCGTACGTGTCGATGTGGCAGGGCGATTTGAACGAGGCCAAGCAGCTGTTGTTGCGCCAACAGAAACTGGCACGACGTGCCGGACACCGTTCGATGATCGCGAACGGAAAAAACGCGCTCGGCGACGTGGAGCGCCTGCGCGGCCGGTATGACGATGCGCAGGGGCGCTATGACGAGGCGCTGCAGTTGTTTGTGGCGATCGGCTCCGGCAAACGCCGCACGGTGCGTATCAACCTCGGCCTCAACGCGCTCGCACGTGGCTACGTCGACAAAGCGCGGGTGTGCACCGAAGAGGTGCTGCCCGAATTGGAAAAGACCAACGACAAGGTGCTCATCTCGCTGGCGCACGGCATCTTAGCGGCGTGTGCCGCGCGCGATGAAAACTGGCTCATGCACGATGCGCACGTCAAAGCGTTCATCAACCGCGTGCACGACGCACGTTTGGTGGACGGCGAACACGCGGTGCTGTCTGAGATCGTTGGTGACCACGCGCGCGCCAAGGGCGAAGATGAACGCGCGGCCGTGTTGTACGACCACGCACTCGCGATCTGGTCCGCGCTCGATCGCCTAGACCGTGCGCGCGTTGTGGAGTTGGCGATGGGCAAACTTGGCACTGTGCCGCGCTTCCGTCGCCCCACAAAGACTCCACTGTAGCGGCGGAGTTCAGCGGGCAGAGGTGTCCGTGTTGCGCGGCCCAAAGAATCGTTGAGCGCGCATGCTGATGCGTCCCGCGCAAGGTGCTATCAGCACGCCATGAGCGCGGTTCCACTTTCCTTTGATGGCGTGTTGTCGGCGG
>JAYTVG010000451.1:0-5316 GCA_043744135.1 Deltaproteobacteria bacterium
CCGTCGTAAAAATGTGCGCGCGCGAGCGTGACGAAATTAGCGACGGTAACGGGTGCGACTTCGCGTTCAAACGCGATCTGAATATCGCCGCGCGCCGTCTTGAGCACCGCAAACAAAGGCATGTCGACGCGTGCGGACGTTTGCCCGACGCGCGCAATCGCACCCGGCGGGCGGTCGCCCGCAAGCACGCCGCTGGCCGCACGCGCCACGCGCGCATTGGCATGATTCGCCAGCACGCGCCGCACCTGCAGCGCCAACTGCGAGTCGCGCGTCAGCGCTTGCGCCGCCAAACTCACCAGCACTTCTGTGGCGTCTGACTGCGTTGACTCCGCCCAAAAGGTCGCTGCTGCCGACAACACCTCGTCGGTCAGTAGCGCCGCCATCGGCGCCGGTGCGAGCGCCTCCAACAGCGCCGCCGCAACGCCGGGGTCGCGCTCGCTCATCACCAGGTTGGCCGCCTGCTGCGCGCACGCGAGCGAACCGTCCTGCACGAGTGCTGCTGCCGCAGCCATGCGCACTTTGACGTTGTCGCTGGCGGCGAGCGCAGCCAACTGCTCGGCCTTTTGTTTCGAGGCCAGCGTGCTTTTGAGAATCTGTCGCACGCGCACCCGCGGAGCGAAATCGGCTGCGGCCCCGGCAGTGCACGCGTCGACGGCGACTTGCGCCTGGCCGGGCGCCACCGCGCCGAGGGCGACAGCACAGCTGCATAGCGCCGCGCGCTGTGAGGTCTGAAACGGAATCAAGCGCGTCGTCACGCCCGTTAGCAACGGCGCCGTCACCTCGACCGGCGCCTTGACGTCGGCGAGCGCCGTACAACCCTCGCTGACGACGTGCGCCTCAAACGGGTGAGTCGCCATTGCGCCGATCGCCTGATCGAGCGCGTGACTGACGTCGGTCGGCGCGCGACCGGCGACCAACAAAGGCGCTTGGCGCAAGGCCTCGACACGCACTTGCCAGCTGTCGTCGGTGAGGCCCGCGGTCACCAACAACGCCGTGCCGCTTGGTGACTGCGAGGCCGCCGCGCGCATCAAAAACACGCGGGTTTGCACGTCGCCACCGAGCGCTGCGCGCAGTGCTTCGTCTGGCAGCGCGAGTTTTTGACGAAAGGCCGCGTACGCAGCACCCGCGCGCACAGCGTTGTCCGCTTGTCGCAAGGCGCCTGCCACCGCTGCGACCAGCGTGGGGTCATTGCTGCGAGACGCGGCGCGCCGCGCACCCGACACGCCCAACATCACAAACGCTTCGGCATCGCCGTCGCCAGCGTGCGCGATGAGCAGGTCGAGGCCTGCCGCCATCGCCACGCGTCCGAGCGCCCGCGTGATGGCGCTGCGCACGTTGCTGTCGGACTCCACGCCCGCGCGTGCCACCAACACCGCTTCGATGTGCGCGCGATGTTCGATGTGCGCGGCGTTGTCGGGGTCAAGTGCTAGGTCCATCTGCCCTAAACCAAACGCCGCCGCGGCGCGCACCGTGGGCGTGCCATCGCCCAGCAACACCAACAGCGGCGGCAAGGCGTCGAGTCGCTCCAAGCGCGCGAGTGCCAGTGCCGCACGTGCCCGCACACCGGCGTCCGACGACGACGCAAAAGCCGCGAACGACGGAGCCGACGCGCGCTCTTGCTCAAGGGTCTCGATGCTCGACAACGTGCGCACCGCGGCGGCAGTGTTCGGCGTTGTCGTGCTGCAAGCAAACAGCGCACAGCAAGCGAGGACGACGACGACCGCGGGTTTTGACAACGGAGCATGCATGCGCGGGCGTGTAGCAGTTGCCTACAAAGATCGAAAGGGGCGCAGGCGTTGTGATGGCGGGTCGAGATCGACCTCGTAGCGTCGATCTTCGAGCAGCTCGATGAAATCCACCAGGTCTGCGGCGCGACCAGCGATCGCGCGCAAGCGCGGCTCCCACTCGACGGACAGATACTGGCCAGATGCGTACCCACAAGCGTCGCGGGTGTCGTCGACGACAGTGCTGGCGGCGCGCTCGCCTCGCGTTGGCACAAAGACGCCGGGCACGGAGGAAAAGATCAGCACGAGTTGGCCGCGCTTGTAGACCCAAAAGGTCTGTTGCGGGAGCTCGTCGGGTCTCATGACGCTAGCTTGCCTTAACTATGCCGCGAAGTTGTGGCCGAGTTGAGCGCTGCGGAGCAAATCGATCGCGTTTAGGTGCGCGCGGCGTGCGGTGGTCAAGCACGCTTGTATGCGGCGACGGCGTCTCGCGCGACGTGACGGCGCCTGTGCGCGGGAATGTGGGACGCCCCGGCAGGCTTTTATGGCCATGGACGCACGCGCGCGACACCCGACCACCGAGTTTCGCTATGGTGCACAACTTCGCAGGAGGCCAGCACCGATGGATACGCTGACAATCGAGGGTGGGCACGCGCTCACGGGTGAGATCACCGTTGCTGGCAACAAAAACGCCGCGCTGCCGCTGTTGTGCGCGGTGCTGTTGACGGATCAGCCGGTCGTGCTCAAAAACCTGCCCGGCATCAAAGATGTCGACACCATGCAGGCGATCATCGCGGGCCTCGGCACCGCCATCGTCGACGCCATCGGTGGTGGCACGCGCTTTCACACGCCGACGTTGCGCAACACCGCACCGGCGCCGCAGCTGTGTCGCCAGATGCGCGCGAGCTTCGCGCTCGCCGGGCCGTTGTTGGCGCGCGGTGGCAGTTGCACGTTGCCGGTGCCGGGCGGCGACCGCATCGGCAGGCGTCCCGTCGACACCCACGTCAGCGCCTTGGTGCAGCTCGGCGCGCACGTCGAGGTGTTCGTCGACCGCTACGAGATGAGTGCGCCCAAGGGTTTGCACGGCGCCGACATCTTTTTGGAGGAGATGAGCGTGATGGCGACCGAAAACGTCGTCATGGCGGCGTCACTCGCGCGCGGCAGCACCACCATCCAAAACGCCGCCAGCGAGCCGCACGTGCAAGACGTCTGCAGGCTCATCGTGCAGATGGGCGGCAAGATCGATGGCATCGGCACCAACACGCTCGTGGTGCATGGCGTCACGTCGTTGTCGGGCACCACGTTTGAAGTGGGGCCCGACTACCTTGAGGTCGGCACCTTCATCGCGCTGTCGGCGATGACGGGCGGCCCGTTGTTGATCAAAAAAGCGCGCCCAACCGACCACCGCATCACGGCTATCGCGTTTGCGCGATTGGGCGTCACGTTTGAGACGCGCGGCGACGACATCTTCGTGCCAGCACAGCAAGAGCTCGTCGTCAAACACGGCTTGCACGGCGCCATCGCCAAAATCCACGATGCGCCTTGGCCGGGCTTCCCCGCGGACTTGATCTCTATCGCGGTGGTGCTCGCGACCAAGTGCACGGGGTCGGTGCTGATCCACGAATGGATGTTTGAGAGTCGACTTTATTGGGTGGACAAGCTGATCGCGATGGGCGCGCGCATCACGGTGTGCGACCCGCACCGCGCCATCGTCGAGGGCCCCAGTGTGCTGTACGCGCAAACCATGAGCTCGCCCGACATCCGCGCGGGCATGGCGCTGCTGCTTGCGGCGCTCGCGGCCAACGGCAAAAGCGTCATCCAAAACGCCCAGCAGATCGACCGAGGCTACAGCGACATCGAGGGCCGCCTGCGTGCGCTCGGCGCGCACATCGAGCGCAGCTGAGGCCTTTACGTCGCGCGCACGACTCCTTAGCATCGTGACATGCCGTCAAAAAAGTTTGCGACCTACAGCGAGTTTTGGCCGTTTTACCTGGGTGAGCATTCGGTGCCACTGTGTCGCGCGCTGCACTTCGTCGGCAGCAGCATTGTGTTGGCCGTCGGCGCCACCGCCGTGCTGTACCAAAAGCCCATGCTGCTGTTCGCGATGCCGTTTGCAGGCTACGGCTTTGCGTGGGTGGGCCACTTCTTCGTCGAGCACAACAAGCCGGCATCGTTTAAAGCGCCGCTGTACTCGTTGGTCTCTGATTTTCGCATGTGGGCGATCATGGCGACAGGCAGGCTGTGGCGTGGCACGAACCCCGCGCAACAACTCGGCATAGCGTCGTCACCCGCCGCCGCTGAATAGTCGCCGCTAGCTCAACCGACGCGACGGCGACGCCCCACCCACAACATCGACGTGCCTAAGACGCAGGCAAGTGCGGTGGCGGGGGTATCGCTGGCGGGGGTATCGCTAGCGCGCGATGCGGCGCAACCGCAGTTGGTTGTATCGCCCTCACCCTCGCCCTCACCCGCGTCGCCTTCACCGCCGTCGCCTTCACCACCGTCGCCTTCACCTTCTCCTTCGCCCGGTGCCGGGTCGGCGCCAGCGACACACGCGCCCTCGTCGCAGTGTTGGCCGCTGGGGCAGACCGCACCGGCGCAGGCGTCGGCGCACGCTCCGGCGGCGTCACAATAAAAGCCGGGGTCGCACGTGAGCGTGGCGCACGCTTCAGGCACGCAGCGGCCGTCGGCGCCGCAGCTGTTGCCGGCGGCGCACGAACCAGCCGTGCACAGCGCAGCGCACACGCCGTCGGTGCACACGCTGCACGCGTCACACGCAAAGCCCGCGCACGCGTCGATGCAGCTGCCGGCGCGGCACTGCGTGCCCACCGGACATGAAACGCCGCTGCACGCATCCACGCACGCGCCATCGATGCAGCGTAAACCTGCGTCGCACGTGACGTCGGTGCATGCTTCGTCGATCAGGCAGCCGGATTCGCCGCACACGACACACACGCCGTTTTGGCACAAGCCGCCTTCGAGGCACACGGCGCCGTTGTCGACTTCTCCGTCGCAGTTGTCGTCGAGCGCGTTACACACCTCGGTACCCGGTGTGACCTGCACCTGGCATTGCGTGCCAGCGCCAACACAGCTGGTGCGGCCCAGCGCGCAGATGCCGGGTTGGCCGGTGTCGCAGGCCGTGCCCGAGTCAGGGCACACGACGTTGCCGCCGCGGATCTGAAACACCCAGCGGCCGGCCTCGCCGACGTTTGAGTCGTTGCACGCGATGTTGTTGATGTCGCCCGTCATCGACCCGGCGATCTGCACGAAGTCGACGAGGTTGCCGGCGTCAAAGCCCACTTGCGCGGGCGTGCCACCGAAACCATCGGTGCCGCCGCTGGCATCACCGGTGGTCCATTCGCAGCGGTTGAAGCGAAACTCGACGTCGAAGTCGCCGGGCGTCGCACCGCACGCGCCACTGGTGTCGACGGCGGTGAGGATCATTTGGAAATCCATCGCGTGATTGAGCCGGCAGCTGTAGTAGCCCACGACGTCCCACGTGATGGTCATCTTGCCGGGCTCTAAGCGCCACCATGCGCCGTTGTGGTCGGGGCTTTCACAGCCGGCGCTGCCGACCTCCGAGGTCGCTTGG
>JAYTVG010000452.1:0-5307 GCA_043744135.1 Deltaproteobacteria bacterium
TACGGTGAGCGCATGACGGACCACAAGCGCGACGCGGAGTCGGTGATTTCTGAGAACCGGCGCGCGCGGCACGACTACGAGATCACCGAGACGCTCGAGTGTGGCCTTGAGCTTCGCGGCGTCGAGGTCAAGGCGCTGCGTGCCAAACACGTGTCCTTTAAAGATTCGTTTGCGGTGGTGGAAAACAACGAGCTGATGTTGTTTGGCCTCGCGATCGATCGCTTTTCGCAAGCCAGCACGCACGAAGACTACAAGCCCGATCGCAAGCGACGGTTGTTGGTGAACGCCAGCGAGATCGACAAGCTCAAGAAGTCGACGATGCGCGGCGGCTTGAGTTTGGTCCCGCTCAAGCTGTACTTCAAAGGCCCGTGGGCCAAATTGCTCCTGGGCATCGGACGCGGCAAAACCCACGGCGACAAACGCGAAACCGTCAAGCGCCGCGAGGCGGACCGCGAGATGCAACGGCAAATTCGCAACCATCGCTAAGCGAGCGCCACGCGGTGCAAAACACACGAGCGAGACGCCGCGCGGGGCGACGTCGCAGTCCGCGCGCGTGGCGCTACGGAGCCGCTACGGGGCATTCGCCCTCGGCTGCGCACGCGTCGAGTGCTGGGCAGTACACCAGCGGCCGGCCGCAAGCTGGCACGTCCGCGCAGGCTTGATCCGGCGGGATGCACGCGTCCGCAGCGGCACAAAACACCAGGTCCGGTTGGTTGCAGCACGGGTTGTCGACGGGGCACGCGGGTGGCTCCGCGCAGCCAAGTGGGCCGTAGTCGACGACGTTGACGCACTGATTGTACAGCGGGCAGTAGACGTCTTGGTTTTTGCACTCAAGCGCACACACCTCCTGGTTTTCGACGCATTGCTGGTTGACGCCGCACGAAAACGGCGTTGGCTCCATGCAAGGCGCCGGGCAAAAATCAAACTGGTACACGCAGTAGCCGTAGGCTTCGCAAAACCGCAGATCGGCGCTGCATTGGTGGGCGGGTTCATCGCACACGTTGGCGTCGACCTGGCAGGTACCGTCGAGGCACTTGGTTTCGCCGTCCGCGCACGGCGCGTAAAGCAACAGCTCGGTTGGCAAAACGAGCTGGCGCTGGGTGTACCAATCGCGAATCTGCAGCGCGCGATCGTCATCGCCGTCGCGCATCATGCCGAGCGTGGTGAGCTCGGTTGCGACCTCGTCAACCATCTGCTCGGGGTTGAGCGCGTCAAACGCCGCAATCAGCGACTCGCACGTGGCATAGGTGGCGGCCCAGCACTCGGCATCGGATTGGCAGCCATTCGCGAGCAGCGACTGTCCGGTCAGCGTGGTGTTTTGGTACCAGTCTTGGCCGGCGCTGATGTCGACGCTGTAAGGCATCCACAGCAGCTTGCCGTCGCTGCGCTGCACGATGAGGTTGTTGTTTTGATTGTGCAGCGTGTCGTCGCCGGTCCACATCATCCAGCTCAGACATTGGAAGCGATGAAAGCTGTCCCAATCGATGATGTCGTCGAGCGCAGCAGCGAAGCCATCACCAAACGGCGTCGCTAAGGCGCGCTGCCCCATCTCGATGAGGCGTGAGTCGTCGCAGACCTTGCCCTGGCACGCAGCGTTTTGATCAAAGCCGCCCGTCGGGTCGCCAGGGAATTCCCACATATTCGTGCAGGTGCCTCCCAACATCTCGGTGTTGTCGTCGCAAAAGGGATGCGGCTTGTACGTCTCCACGAGGACCATGGGGATCCACACATCGTTGCCCCACACGCTGCTACCCAAAAACGCGAAGCTTGTGCGCAGGCCCGGGTAGCCAAGCGCGCGATACACGCGGTGCGCCAGAGCTTCGCGGAAGATCGAACCGACGAGGCCATTGTTGAGTCGGAAGTGTTCAAAACCACCGATGTGAATGCCGTCTTGAAACTCGTCAGTGTCAAGGCTCAGGTTCGGGATGTTTTGTTCGTCAAACGGCCGACCGGTGCTTTCACCGACGAGGTTGACCTGAACTTTGCCATAGTCTGCGACGCCGCCGGTCTCGACATTCGACACGACGACGTGGTCCGCGAACGTCGCCGAGCCGCTACTGCCGCCGGAGCCCGGCGTGTAGATGTCGCCGCCGCCTCCGCCACGGTTGTTCATGCGCTCGACTTGCGCTGGCGACACGTCGAGCCAAATGCGGTGGCCTGCAGAAGCAAACAGGTCAAAAGATTGCGCGTCAGGTGTTTGCGTTGTTGTGAGCGGCCCGATGGTGACGGGCACAAAACCGTCCCCTTCGCCCTCACCCTCGCCTTCGCCTTCGCCTTCGCCTTCGCCCTCTCCCTCGCCTTCACCCTCCCCGACGGCTGGTTGGGGGCGTCCTGGGCATGCGGTTAGGGCTAGCACCGCGGCGGCGCACAATGTTGCGATCGTTTTCATTCCGTAAGCGTGCCAGCTGCGGCGCAAAACACCAGCACCGCAAGCGAACGCTGTGACGTTTTTACGACGGTGCGACCTGCAGATCGCAGCTGCGAACTTCGCGTCGCGTCGTCGGCACACTCAGCCCGCGGGCTTGCGTAGCTCAAGTGACGCGACCGCGATGGACAGCTCTTGCGTGTCGCCCGTGAACACGGTGCGCGTCTCGTTGGCGGCGAGCTCGCGCTCGTCTTCGTAGTGCTGGGCGGTCTTTTGATCGACGGTCTTGACGTTGAACTCGCCCTCGACGGTGGCGATCATGCCCGCGGCGCTTTTGGGCACGAAGACGTCGTGGCCTTTGGATGAGATGCGGATGTGTTGTGCTGGCGTGTCCCCCGCAAGCACAAACCAGCACCCCATCGGCTGGCAGACGCTTTGCACTTTGCCTTTGACCTTGACGATTTTGCCGTTGTACGCGCCGGCTTTGGTCGCGGCGACGCTGACAGGCACGGCTTCAAGTTGCGCGCTCAAGCCAGCGCCACGCCGCACCACGCCATCAGCGTCGACGGTTTCGCGATCGACCGCGCCCTTGCCATGCCCCTCGTGCTCTGCTTCATCGCCGTGTCCGACGTCTGACACCTTAGTGGGCTGCGACGACGCTGCGGCGGGTGCCGTCGGCGGCGTCACCGTCGCGTTGGTGCTCGGACACGCCGCGAGCGCACACGACGCCACCAGCAACAAAAACGAGCGGAAGGTCATTGTGGTCATGGCAGGCTCCTCATGCGGTCCGCGTTGGTTTGCTACGCGCCGAGGTCGTGGGATCGCAAGCCAATGCGAATTGCGCAACAGCGGTGTCGAGGTTGCGCGGCGTCAGCGTGTACGACGCTGGGGCGGTCGCGCAGGGCATTGACCCCACGTCGACGGCGGTGCAGACACAGCGAAGTATGGCGGGTCGCTTATTCCCGGATCACCACCTACCGGTCGAGGGCGAAGTCGACCTCCGCACGCCGATTTCTGCGTTTGGCCGCTACGACTTGCTCGAACAGATCGGCGACGGCCGCACCACCGACACGTTCATTGCGCGCTCCGATGGCTTTGAAGGTCTGTTTCGCCTCAGCGCGCTGCGTCGTCTCAAAGCTGGGCTGTGCGCCGACGTCGCTGTGGTGTCGCGTTTCATTGAAGAAGCGCGCTTGTCCGTTCGCGTCGAGCACGCGGGCACCGTCAAGGTTGATGATTTCGGACGCGTCGGCGGCGTGTACTTTATCGCGTCTGAGATGGTCGATGGACTGACGCTGGCGCAACTGACGGCGCGCGTCGCTGTGCAGGGCACCGCGCTCGATCCGCTGATCTGCGCATACATCGTGTACAAGTGCGCCCGTGCGCTCGAGCACGTGCACGCCGTCGCGCATGCCGACGGGCGCTCGCTCGGCTTTGTGCACGGCGCGCTGCAGCCCCGCGATATCCTGGTCAGCCGCACCGGCGGCGTGAAGGTGCGCAACTTTTGTGCGCCCTCGTTGTTTGCGACGGTGGCGGTGCGCAATGCTGCGCTGGGCCTCGCTGGACTACGAACGCTCGCGCCCGAGGTGATGCGTGGCGCGCCGCCAACGCCGCAGTCCGATGTGTGGGCGCTCGGGGTGCTGTTGTTTGAGCTGCTGGCGCGATGTCCGATCTTTGAAGCCGCGAGCGACGACGCGCTGTACGAGCGCGTGATGCACGGCGCGCCGCCCAACACAGCTGCGCAACTCGCACATGTCTCGCCGCAGCTGACCCAGCTCGTCGATCAGGCGCTCGATAGAAATCCGTTTGCGCGACCTGATGCCGCCAGCTGGGCCGACGCCATGAAGATGCGCCTGCGTGAGCACAACTACGGAACCGCTGCGTTTGCGGCCTCACTCAGCGCGCTTGACGCCAATGACGACGCGCGCCAACGCACCGGCGCATCTGTCGAGGTGGATACATTTCACGCCTCGTCTTTTGAGGTCGACGAATCGCACGGTTCATCTTTCAAGGTCGGTGAATTCAACTGTTCATCTCCCAAGGTCGATGAAATCACGCAGGTGCCATCTGTGCGCTCGGCGTCGCTGCGGCCAGCACCCGCACCGGTATTTCTTTCCAGCACCAAGCGCCCGGTGCGCCGTGTGGAGTCAGCCAACTCAACGCGCGCGACGGTACCCCTGCCCCCGCTGCCGATTGTCGATCAGCTGGCAAAAGATCCCGGCGTTTGGGGTTTGGTGCGTCTTGCCGAACGCACGCTCGCGGTGTCCAAAAACGAAGCGCGCGTGATGTTTCGCACCGCCGCTGTGCTGTTTGCTGCGCGCGGTCAACTCGCCCAGGCCTTGTGCGCTTACGACGGTGCGCGTGGCACTTTGACGGCCGCCGCGATGCAAGAGGACTTCCGCCATCTGGCACAACTCGGCGGCGGCGACCTCGACGCTCGCGCGCAAGAGCTGCGGCGCGTGCTCGGATCGGGGTTGTGCGAGGCGCTGCGCGCACAAACGGATGGCGGACTCGATCGGGGCGCGCCAGTGCCGACGCCGTTTCTATCGGCGCTTTCGCCGTCAGCGTTCGCCGATTTGGCAAGCGTCAGCCGTGTGCTGCGCGTCGCTGCAGGCAAACACATCTTGCGTGAAGGCGAGCCCGGCGATGCGTTGTTCGCAGTGGGCGATGGGCGACTCGTCGTCACCTGCACGCCGTCACACATCGACCCTGGCGACGTTGATCCGAAACCAGCTCGCGAGGACGAAGAACACACCGACCCGGGCATCGGCGGCCGGCTCAGCGGCTTGGTTGTGCCCGCGCGTTTGCGCGAAGAACTCACCAACATTGAGGCGCGCGATCCGTGGGCCGACGACGCCCCGGTGTTTCTCTCGGCGCTCACCAGCGGAGACATCTTTGGCGAGTTCAGCTTTTTAACCGGCCGGCCGCGCAGTGCGAGCGTGGAG
>JAYTVG010000453.1:0-5306 GCA_043744135.1 Deltaproteobacteria bacterium
CCCACCACCTTCCGACTGCCCGCGTCATCGCCGGCCTTCTGCGAGCCGGCTATGCTGGAAATTCACGCAATGCGTGGTCCGAAAAACCCGGGCAGGTCAACGGTCTGGCGAGTGCCCAAGTGAGCATCGATTAGAAATTCGATTTTTGTGTACGGCAACCGAAAAATTTGTTCGATTAAATCCTTGTTGTACATCTTCGGCGCCGTCGATGACGTTCAAGCGCGTTGCTTCCATCAGCTCGATCACAGCCTCGACGCGGCTATTGGTCTCGCGCGCGGTTTGTTCCACGGCGTTTAACATATACAAAACCCACGGCTCCCAAGCGCCACTCTCGCTGACGGCGCGCAGGCCGCGGTAGTCCATGCCGCGCACGCCAAGGCCACTGAGCTAAGGGTTCGCTGTGCGTGCGGTGCCCGTTAAGGAGCGACGTCGACGGTGAGCGAAAACGGCCCGCTGCTTAGTCCAAAATCGCCAAACCACGCGTCGACGACGACGTAGTAGCTGCCGGCTTCGATCGCTGTGAACGTCAAGCTCTCGACGCTTTGCTGGCTCATCTCAGCGTACGCACCGCACGTCGTCGTGGTGTCGCACAGCGACGCTGCGCCGGGCCCAACGATCATCAGCGTGCCGTCAAACGTCGGCGTTGTGAGGGTGGCGTCGAGGGTGGCGCCTGCCGTCAGATCGATGCGGTACACCACGTCGTTGCCGTCGTTGAAGTAAAAACCGTTGGTGCACGCCAAGATCTCCAGATCGTCGCGCGCCGTCGTGGTGTCACCCGTGACCACCTCGCCACCGGGGGCGAGCGCGATGGCGTCAGCACAGGTGTCGTTTGCAACCGGCACACCGCAGCTGCCGCGCACACAAATCTCGTCGAGATTGCAGCCGGTGACGGGTGCGGCGTCGATGGCGCAATCGGGATCGACGGCGCCACAACCGCAGTCGCAGGTGGCGCCGTCTTCGTACGCGAGTGGTTCGCAGCTCCACGTTGAGGGCGCGCGGGTTTTGCAAAAGCCGATGGCGGTGCCGTCGGGGCGAAACAGCTCGGATGCACAAAACTCCAGCGCGTCGCAATCCTGCGAGCGGGGGCGCTCGACAGCCGCAGCGACGTCCGCGGCGCTGATGTGGCAGCGCGGGTGGCAGCCAAACGGTTGCTCGTAGTCGCAGTAGCCGAGCGCGAAACCGGTTTGTGCGCCGCAGCTTTGAAAATCGCCAGTGCACGTGCCGCCCACTGGTGCCGGATCGACGGGGCGCGCCGCCGCAGAAAAACACAGGTCCGTCGCGTAGTCGCCGATGCACACGCCGCTTGCGCAGCCGATGTTGTCGTCGATGGAGCAGGTGTCTTGGCATTGCGCGTCAAAACCACACACTTGATCGGCGGCGCAATTGCGCACGGGACCGCCGGCGTTACAGTCCGCGTCGTAGGCGCCGCACAAGCAATCGCAAGCGCCGTCGCGGTACAGCGCCGCGTCGCAAGTCCACTGTTGTGGTACGGATTTGTAGTCGATCGTCGTCGTGGGCAGGCGCAAGCAATCACCGCCCGGGACCGCCACCGTTTGAAACGTCACGGGATCCACCGTGACTGCGCGCAACACCACATCGCGCAACGTGACGCGCAAGATCTGATCCTGGTACGGGTCGGCATCGACCTGGATGGTGCCCGCTTGTTGAAACAAAAAGCCCTCAGGCCGCGCGGTGACGTCGATGGTGTTTAAAAACACCTGCACGCATTCGCGACAGTCCAAGATGCTGGTGTTTTCGTCGGCGTCCAGCGGCCAGGTGCCGATCTTATTCGCGCGACCGTTTTGGAAGTCCACGACGAAGTGGTCGGGTCCTGGCCCGTACACCTCGTCCATGTCCGCGCTGTAGCCGACGGCGATGTCGTCGAGGTAGTCGAGCGTGACGCTGGTGACATCGACGGTGCCGATCGGGCAATCGCCTTCGCCCTCGCCTTCACCTTCGCCTTCGCCCTGCGCCAGGGGATTGGGCGGGCGACTAGGCGTGCAGGAGGACGCGATGCACAGGGCCGCCAGCAGGAAGGTACGCATGCGCGGGTGGTAGCACGCGCCGCGGCATTCGGCGCGAACACCGTGTCGCACGAGGCGGCGCGAGCGTCTGCATGAAAGGAGCTTCACCGCGGTGGTGACAGACGTGCTGCCCAAGCCAAAGATGCGCGAGGTATTCGCTCAGACACGAAGCGCGACGCATGAGGGAGCCGATGCGGGTTCTCTGCTGCGCTCAGGCGTACGTTGTCTGACCGATAGACATCCAAGCGCCATCACACCTCGGTGCCCGATAACCGCTCCAACAGGAGCACACCATGATTCGCGCAACACCCCTCGGCCACGTCCCATCCGCGCAAGCAAAGCTCACGTTTAAAAAGGCTGCGGCAGTCGGCTTGGCCATGCTGGTGCCACCGATGGCCGGAAAGATTGCAACGTCACACGAGCCCATTCCCACACAGCTTGCGCAGAACCTGCACAGCGCCCGCTTCAATTTTGACACCATGACCGAGGGGGTCAGCTACTCCGTGGTGGGCCTGAGCGCGACCGGCTTTGAACGTGAGGCAAAGATCGTGGACTATGGCAGTGCGGCCAACAAGGCGAACGCGCTCATCGACACCGCGCAGCGCAGTCAAGACGCCGTGGCAGCGCGCATCACGCCCGGCGCAAAGTTGCCCGCTCAGCTAGACGCGTACTTTTTTGGCGTCACACCGGCCAACGCCCTGCACCGCGAAGCCACCCAAGACGCCAACGACGCGCGCGCATTCTTGGATTCGACCAAGCCCATGGCCGCTGTGTACCAAGCAGCGCTCGCGGCACAAAAGGACCGGCTGAACACCCGACGCGCAGTGGTGCAAACAGAAGTTCAACAGATGGTGGAGACGTTGGCCAAGGCCAAAAACGCCATGAACGCCACGGGGCATTCCTCTGCAAGCGTCCACGACTATTTGGCGGTGCGCAGCGACGCGCAGACGCTTTTTTTCAGGCAGTCGGTCTCAGGTCTGCTTGACGCTGACAAAAACCCCACGGACGCGCGCTTTGTGGCCCTGCTCAAAGATGCAGGCGCTGGACTGAGCCCAGAGGGCCACGACGTGGCTGGCACACTGGAGGCGCTGCGCACGTTTAAGCTCGGCGAGGTCCGCGACGACTTTGCGCACAGCATGTTGTGGCACAACGCGCTTCGCCAAGGGTAAGTTGCGAGCACGCTCAGCGACGTGCGGCCACGCCAACGCACACCCACGCCACCAAGAAACTCAGGCCGCCCAGCGGCGTGATGGCGCCCAGCTTTGTAAAGCCAGTGAGTGCCATCGCGTACAGCGATCCGGAAAACAGCACGGTGCCGCACACCACCGCCCACACGCTGACCGCCAGCGGCGCGCGCTGCACCTGGCGCGCGTTTAACATCCACACGCTGGCGACCACCGCGAGCAACGCGTGCGTGAGGTGGTAGTGCGCGCCCGTCTGCCACCACTGCAGGCGCTTGGCGCCGTCGGCGAGTGGCTCGACAAACGACTGCAAACCATGCGCGCCAAACGCCCCGAGCGCGACCGCCAAAAATCCCGACACCGCGGCCACCACCACAAGGTTTTTTTCGTCGCGCATCGCTTGACGGTGCCACGCCGCGAACCGCGCGCAAAGCGGAGTCGTACCATGCCGGCGACGCATGCATTGCGCCGCGCCACACGCTAAGCTTGTCAGCGGTCGTCGACTCGGGAGTGCGCCTTTGTTTCACCCGGTGGTGCTTTTGACGTTCGTGTACCTCGTGGTGGGTCTCGCCACGACGATGATGGCGTGGGCGCAGATGCCCGACGAGATCGAAATGGCGATCTCGATGGACCTCGATGACGACGCGGAGCGGCCGTTTTTGCGCCTGTTCATCACGGTGATGTTCGTGTTGTCGTGGCCGATGGTGCTCGCTGAAGTGATCGAAAACCGCTAAGCCGATGCCATGACAGAGCAAGACAAGCCATCCACCGATGTGTCAGACGCCAACGCTACCGAGGCTGCGTCTAGCGCCGACCCGAGCGGCAACGCGGCGCTTGAGGAGAGCAAAAACGACATCGTCGGCGTCATGGCCGCGGCATCGTCTTGGGTGGTGCCGTTTTGGATCAAGGCGGCGTGGTTTTGGTTGGCGGTGGTGACGCTCGGCGGCTTGTCGTACGAGCAGATCAGCAAGCGCGCCACCTTCAGGCATCTGTTGGTCGACTCCGTGGTTGAGCCCGAGGCACCGACCAGCGGCATGGCCGCGCCCGACTTCACCCTGCCCCCCGGCCCGCAAGGCGATGCGGTGGCGCTGGCGGGGCTGAAGGGGAAATGGGTGCTGGTGAATTTTTGGGCCACGTGGTGCCCGCCCTGCCGCGACGAGATGCCGTCCCTCGAGATGCTGCAGCGCCGCCTGACGCGCGACGCGCCGGGCAAGCTTGAGATGCTGGCGGTCTCGGTCGACGAAAACTGGGCCGAGGTGAATCGCTTTTTCGGCAGCACGCAGCCGACTTTTCGTGTGTTGTGGGATCGCGAAAAAACCGCCTCCGCGGCGTACGGCTCGCGCAAATTTCCTGAGACGTATCTGATTGCTCCCGACGGCACCGTCGCTGCCAAGTTCACCGGGCCGCGCGACTGGTACAACCAAGGCATGGTGCAGTACTTCACCGAAGTGCTGGCAGGCTCGCGCAAGCCGGTGTCGTAGCCCGGGCTGGATGCGGCAGCTCATCGACACCCTCACGACGAGCCCGCTGCCCTGGTGGATGTTGTGCGCCTACGGGGTGGGCTCGATTCCGGTTGGCCTGCTGCTGGCGCGCCTGCTTGCGCAAAAAGACGTGCGCGTGCTCGGCAGCGGCAACATCGGCGCCACCAACGTCGCGCGCGTTGCGGGGCGACCGCTTGGAGTGCTCACGTTGCTGCTCGACGCCGCCAAGGGATTTGCACCGGTGTTTTTCGCGCGCAGCGAGGTCGGTGAAACACGCGTGCTGCTCGCGGGCTTGCTCGGGCTCGCTGCCGTCACGGGTCATTGCTTCCCCGTGTGGTTGAAGGGACGTGGCGGTAAGGGGGTCGCAACGTGCTTGGGTGTGTTGTTGGCGCTGTGGCCACGCGCAGCCTTGGTTGGCGTCGTCGTGTTTGCCGTCACGTACTTCGGCGTGCGCTTGGTGTCGGCCGCGTCGTTGGTTGCGCTTGCGGCGGTGTGGCTGGCGCTGCTTGTGCGCGGACCTGTCGACGCCACGGTGTTGCCGTTTGCGGCGTGCACGCTTATCGTCGTCGGGCGTCATCACCAAAACATCCGTCGCTTGTACAAGCGCAGTGAGCTTTCGC
>JAYTVG010000454.1:0-20033 GCA_043744135.1 Deltaproteobacteria bacterium
GCGTGGAAAGACGACGCTGTGGTGGCGCGGCTGCAATCGGCCGTGGTGGACGAGGCCTTTTCCCTGCGCCACCACGCGCTGGATGTGCTCGAGGCGCGCGACCTCGCCACCGACGATCAACGCATCAGCGTGGCGCTCAAAGACGCTGCGGCCAACGACTGCGCGCAACGTCGCGCGGGGCTGCTGCTACTCAAACGCGCCGGCAAGGGGCAGGCCGCGTTGTCGGCCGCGATGAAGCTCAAAAACGACATGCCGCGCAACTTGTGTATGGTGCTTGATGCGGGCGGCGCCGTCGACGCCATCCGTAAGCGCGTCGACGAACACTAGCGCCTCACGCGGTCGGGTGTGTGCTGCTCGCGTGGGCCAACGTGACGGCGAGACCGGCGCGCAGATCATGGCTTGGCAGATATCCCAGCGCGTCGCGCGCCCGCGAGATGTCTGCCAAGCTGTGCTGCACATCGCCGACGCGAAAGTCAGCAAACTGCAGCTGCGCGCGCGCGACCTCGCTGTGCCCAAGCTCCACCAGGCCCTGTTTGAGCGCCGCGAACAATTCCAACAGCGTGGTGCGCGCGCCACACGCGACGTTGTACACGGCGGCGGTGGCGGTGTCGTCGGCGCCGGCCGCCAACAAGTTTGCCTGTACGGCGTTTTTGACGGCGCAAAAGTCACGGCTGGTGCTGCCGTCGCCGTTGACGATGCACGGTGTGTTGCTGAGCAAAGCCGCGATCCATTTGGGGATCACCGCGGCGTACGGTCCGTTTGGATCTTGCCGCGGCCCAAACACATTGAAGTACCGCAAGCCGATGCACGCGATGCCGTAGGCGTGTTGAAAGGTCTGCGCGTAGATCTCGTTGATGCGCTTGGTGGCTGCGTACGGCGACAACTGCATGCCGATATGCTGCTCGACTTTGGGGAGCGCCGGGTGATCGCCATACACGGACGACGACGACGCGTACACGAAGCGCTTGACGCCGGTTTGTCGTGCCGCGTCGAGCAGCCGCACGAAGCCGTCGACGTTTGCGCGGTGTGAGGTCATCGGATCGTGAAGTGAGCGCGGCACGCTACCGAGTGCTGCTTGGTGCAACACCACATCGGCACCGGCGCACGCTTTCATCACATCCGCATCGTTGAGGTCGGCCTGCACAAACTGCACGCGGTCTTTGACGGCACGCAGGTTGTCGATGTGTCCCGTCGCTAAGTTATCGAGCACCACGACATGCTGACCAAGCTCCACCAAGCGGTGCACCAAATGGCTGCCGATAAAGCCCGCGCCTCCTGTCACCAACCAGCGTTTTGGGTGTTGTTGCCACTGCTGTTCAAGCGCGTCGATCCGGGTGCTCGCCATGCCCCGTTGTGTCACATGCACTTCACGCTACAAGTGCGCTTGTGAATCGCGCGCATGCTTTGTCCCCCGTCGTCGTGGCGTTCGTCAGCGCGGCCGCGCTCGCGCTGGCGGGTGCTGCGCATGCGCACAAACGCTTCGCCAAAAAAGAAGGGGTGCAGTGCAAAGAATGCCACCAAAATCCTGAAGGCAGCGGCCCACGCAATCTCATGGGCAACTACTACGCTGCCAAGGGCACGCTGCCGCTGGATCGCTCGCCTGAAACCTTGCGCTTAGTGCAAAGCACCGTGGACCGCTGGATGGACGCGCTGACGGCCAAACCGCCGGTGATCGTGTGGCCGCACGCCGCGCTCGCCACCCTCGCAAGCGCGCCCGCACCGACGTACCACGATGCGCCAGTCGACCAGATCGCTCGCCGCATGAGCTTGGACTTGCGTGCCACCATGGCCACCCCCGACGAGGTCAAAGCGTTGCTGTCGGGGTCTGTGTCGCTTGAAAGTTACGTCGACACACTGCTGGGCTCGCCCGAGTTTGAGTCGACGTTTTTGTTGTACCACCGCGACGTGGTGCGGCCGCGCACCGGCGACTACGTCACAAAGCCCAGCTACTCGCTCGTGCAACAGCACATGGTGCAAGGCGCAAACGTCTACCAGTCCACGCGCTTACCCAAAGAGGCGCTTGAGCACCAATGCGACGCCTCGGCGCGCGTGCGTGTCAGCCCGTGGTGGGACCGCGGTGGCGACTACAGCGCGTGCGCGCAGACCGCGTCCACGCAAGCGACCGTCGCGCTCGATGGCCACGAACTGCGCTGTGACACGGACGAGGGGCAAGCGAGCGGCAAATGCGGCTGTGGCCCTTATTTGGTGTGGTGCTACCCCGCAGACGTCGGCAAAAAAGTCATCGGCAGCATGATCGATGAAGGCGCGCAGCTGGCCATGGAGGTGGTGCGCGAGGGACTTCCGTACTCGACGCTGTTGACGTCGTCGTGGACGATGCTCGACGGCAACCTTGAAGTGTTTTACGCATCTCTCAACCACACCACAAACGCGCTCAAAGACCCCGACGCCAAGCGCCCGCCGCACCGGGTCGAGCGCGATGCCGCGCTGCACGCCGGCGTGTTGACGACGCCGATGTACTTGAACTCATTTTACAACGGGCGGCGCTGGGCACAGCGCACCTTCGAGTCGTTTTTGTGCCACGACGTTTACCCCGACTTTGATTTGCTCGACGACACGCGCGACCGCGGCATCCCTGCTGTGCCGTACCGCGACTCGCCGCTGCTTGAACCGTCGTTGACGGTGACGGAGTCGCGCGCGTGCGCGGCTTGCCACTTACAGCTCGACGGCTTGGCGCGCGTCAAAGACCGCTGGGATCCCTTTGGCCAATTTCACATGACGTCGCCACACGGCACTGAGATTGCGGACGCCGCGTGGTTTGAGGGCACGCTTGTGCATGGCCTCAAAGAGTTTGGCGCTGCACTTGGCGCCTCTGAACCGTTTCACGATTGCGTCGTCACGCAGCTGTGGCAGCACTTGGTGGGCCACCGCTTCACGGCGGCTGAACAAGCGATGCGCTTGCAGCTCAACCGCACCTTCGTCGACAGCAACCTCAACTTTAAAACGCTGATCCGCGCCATCACCCGCACCGCAGCGTACCGCTCCACGGCGAACACCAAGCTGATGACCAAAGAGCAATATGCGCGCGCGATGTTTCGCGCCACGCAGCAGACCTGGAAGCTCGGCGACAAAGTGGCGTGGGAAACGTTTTACGACAAGGTCGGCGGCATGGACTACCGCAAGATCGAAGCGCGCGATCGGCGTCCTCAACTCGGTCACAGTCTTGTGCAGATGAAGGCCGCTGCGGAAACCTGCGACGCCCTCGTGACCAGCGAGCTCACGCACGACAAGCGCCGCTTCATCAAAAGACACGACGCGCGCACGCCACCCACCCCCGCTGAGCTCGACGACGCGTTGGCCGCGCTATACATGCGCGCGCTATCGCGGCCGTATGACGCCGTGCCGGAGGCGGAAAGACAGCTGATGCGCGCGCTGTTTCACGACGCCAACGACGCGCCAGACGGCTACCGCGCGGTGTGCGCTGCGGTGTTTGGCTCAGCCGATTTCGCCGTTTACTAGCGTTGCGTTTGCCGATTGTGACGACGTTCGTGCGGCAGCCTAGTGAAACCCGCGCGCTTGCGGTGTGTGGACAAGGTGGTTGTTGCTCCCATCCACCCCGTGACGGAGCGCGGGCGTCGACGTGGGCTTGAGCGGTTCGCAGCGACGGCGTAGCATCGCGCGTTGCTTGGAGGATCAGCATGCACTCAACCGACCGCACCCACGGGATTGGTCATCGGACCTCGCGCGCCATCGCGCTGTTGCTGTGCGCAGGTGCGGTGGCGGTCCACGCAGGATGTTCGGATGCCGCTGGCCCCAGGCCGTTTAGGTTGCTGAGCGGTTCGCTGGCGGGTCCCGGTGAAGGCGAAGGGGAGGGCGAAGGCGACGAACCACCGCCCAGCTTTGTGCCCGCGGCGGCGCGCATGCGGCGCTTGCTGTCCTTTCAATACCAAAACGCCATCGCCGACATCTTGGGCAGCGCAGCAGCAGCGACGGTGACGCCGCCCGCAGATGTTACGATCAACGGCTTTTTTGCGGTCGGTGCCGCCACCTTGTCGATGCAACCAAGCGATATCGAGCTGGTGGAAAGCAACGCCTTCGCCGCCGCCCAAGTGGCTGTCCATGGTGGTGCGGCACAAGCGTGGCGCACGTGCACACCCGCGGCATTCGACGACGCCACGTGCATGCAAAACACGGTGCAAAACCTGGGACGCAAGGCGTTTCGCCGGCCGCTGACCGCGCAAGAGACGACGCGCTGGACCGACGTGGCGATGAACGCTGCGGCCGCCTACGGTGATTTCGATTTGGGGCTTGAGTTCGCGGTCGCCGGACTGCTGCAGTCGCCGTATTTTTTGTATCTCGTCGAGGTGGGCGTGCCGGTGGCGGGCGGCGACCCGGCGCGGTTGCGGCTCAGCGGGCTTGAGCTGGCATCACGCCTAAGCTTTTTCATCTTGGGCACCACCCCGAGCGACGACGTGCTCGACGCGGCCGAGCGCGGCGACCTCGACGGCACCGCGGGTATGCATCTGTACGTCGACGCGATGCTACAAGACGGCCGCGCACGCGCCGCCACCAGCGGTTATTTCGACGAGCGTTTGCAGTTGTCGGTGATGCTGCAGCAAGACCGAAACGATCCCGCGTACACCCCAGCCATTCAGCAAGCCATGCGCGAAGAAACGCTGCGCTTCCTCGGCGACATCGTGTGGGACAGAAATGCTGACGCGCGCGAAATGTTCAGCGCCGACTTCACGTATTTAAATGACGCGCTCGCGACCTACTACGCGCTGCCGTTGCCGGGCTCGGGCGCACAGTTTGCGCGCGTCACGCTCGACCCTGTCTCCAAGCGTGGTGGCGTGTTGAGCCAAGGTGCTGTGTTGTCGCGCTTCGCCCACGACGACCGCAGCTCGCCCACCTTGCGCGGCAAGTTCGTGCGCGAAGCCCTCATGTGCCAGGGCATCTCGGCGCCCCCAAACGACGTCGACACCTCGCTGCCGCCGCCCGCCGACAACGCGACCCCTCGCACCACCCGACAGCGCATCGCGGACCATATGACGCAAGAGCGCTGCGCCAGCTGCCACTCCACCATGGACCCGATCGGCTTTGCGCTCGAGGCGTTTGACGGCGCGGGACGGTTGCGCACGCAGGAGGTGGGCCTGCCCATCGACGACACCGGCGATCTCGACGGCACTGCGGTGCAAGGCGCCATCGGCTTGGGCGCGCGCCTCAAAGACGACGCGACGGTGCCAGGATGTTTGGTGCGCAACTTGTTTCGGCACGCCACTGGGCACATTGAAGAGGTGGGCGAAGATCCTTCGCTCGACCTCGTCACCAACGCCTTTGAAGACAGCGGCTATCGCGTCCAAGATGCCCTGCGGGCCATCGTGTTGAGCGACGCCTTTCGCTATGTGGCTGCTGCTGGAGGTGCCCCATGAGTCCCATCAAGTCGATCTCGCGTTGGGCGTTGCCCCGGCGCACTTTTTTGCGCGGCCTCGCGGGAGTCACTTTGGGGTTGCCGGCGCTTGAGTGCATGCTCAACGTGAACGGCAACGCACTCGCTCAGGGGCAGCCGTTGCCGAAGCGTTTCGGCGTATTTTTTTGGGGCAACGGCGTGCGCTTGGACCGGTGGAACCCTGCGCAAACCGGCGCCAACTGGGCGCTGTCGCCGGCGCTTGCACCGCTCGCCGAGGTCAAAGACTACGTCAACGTGCTGTCGAACTTTGAGGTGCAGTGCGCGGGCCCACGCGGGCATCATGGCGGCGAGTCGGGCATGTTGTCGGGTGTGGAATTTATCGCGCTCGATCCCGGTAACGCTGGCTACTCGTCGAAGTTCGGTGGTGCCAGCATCGATCAAATCCTCGTCGACGATTTGTTTCCAGACAAACCCGCACTCGTCGCTGGCGTGTCGCGCCGCTACATCACGAGCGAGGGCCCGACGCTGCAGTTCATCTCGCACCGCGGCCCCGACAACCCGATCGCACCCGAGTACTCGCCGGCAGCAATGTTCACGCGCTTGTTTGGCAGCTTCACACCCCCCGACCTCAACGATCCGCGCGCGGCATTGCGGGTCAGTGTGCTCGACGCGGTGCGCGACGAGACTAATGCGCTCAAGTTGCGCTTGGGCACCAACGACAAGCAGCGCCTAGACAGCCACCTCGAAGCCATTTCGGAGCTGCGCGCGCGGATCTTGGCGCTGCCACCCGTCATCACCGGGTCGTGTCAGATCCCAGACCCTGTCAGCGGCGACAACCAAGACGAACAGCTGCGCGAGGTCAACGATTTGATGGCCCGCATGATCGCGCTGTCGTACGCCTGCGACATCGCGCGCAGCAGCAGCCTGATGTTCACCGGTTCGGTTTGCTACACGGTGTTTTCGGAGATCGGCATGACGTCGGGCCACCACGACCTCACGCACGAAAACGTCCCCAACGCTCAAGACAACGTGCAGGCGTGCACGGTGTACACAATGGAGCGCTTCAAAGACGTGCTCGTACACCTCAAAAACACCCCAGAAGGGGACGGCAATCTGCTCGACCAGTCGTTGTTTTTGGCGACCAGTGACCTCGCTGAGGGCTTGACGCACTCAAACCAAGACTACCCCGTGCTGCTGGCGGGCAAAGCCGGCGGCGCGATGAAGTTCCCGGGCGTGCACTTTCGCTCCAATCAACTGCGCAACACCAACGACATTTTGATGACCATCCTGACGGCGATGGGCAGCGCGCGCACCGAAATCGGCGTTTCAGCAACGCGCACAACCACAACCGTCGGCGAGGCGTTGGCCTAGTCGGTCCTGCCGCAACAGGTGCGGCCCCAACAACCGAGATGCAAACCGCGCGAGCAGCGCCGCCGGCGACAAGCCAGATGACGAACTGTTAGCACTTGTCGTTGCTGTAGGCGCCGACAGAGCGCTGCAGAAAAAGACCCGCGCGGCGCTCGTCGATTTACTTTGTTCACCTCCCACGGTGAACTCCCAAGGTCGGTGAAATCAAATCACCGGCGGCGCGCCCTCACCCTTGTTTAAACACAAAGGGATAGTTCACGATCACAATCCCGCCGCCTTTGGGTTTGGGGAACACCCACGTCTTCACTTTCGTCGCGAGACATCCCTCGACGTTGGCGTTTTTCATCTGCGTCTCGGCCGTTTGCGCTTGCGTGACCTTGCCGTTGCCGTCGATCACCCACTTCATCACGATCTTGCCGTAGATGCCGGGGGTGCGCGTCAGCTCCTTTTCGTAGCAGTAGCGAATCTGACTGGCGTGCTCTTGCACGATGCGGCGGATGATCTCTTTGTCGAGCGAACCGTTGATGACCGGGGTGCCCTGCGTCATCGTCACGTCGCGGTCGGTCTTGTTGCCGAGACCGCCTTCACCCGAGCCGTAACCCGCCTCGCCACTGCCGCGACCGCGCGTGCCCACCTTCCCCGTGCCCATCGTGTTTAAGCCGGTGCCACCACCGCCCGGCCCGCCGCCGCGCAACCCTAAGCCGCCGCTGCCGTAAGCCGCGCCCACTTTCGCGCCGTCGAGGCCGCCGAGGGCCGCTTCAAGCGCGCCACCACTGGAGGTGTCGCCAAACAGCTGCGCGATGCCGCCTGAACCTTTGTCGCCAAACAGCGCGTCGAGCTTCGACGCCACCACTTGCTCGTCGGTGGGCTTGTCTTTGGCCTTTACCGCCATCTTGTTTTTTTCTTCGGGCTTGGCTTTTTTGTCGCCGGCTTTGCCGTTTTCGTTTTGCGCCGCCTGCTTTTGCTCCTTGGGTCCCTTGAGCTTGTTCAAAAAGCTGTTGTCCTTCGGTGGCGGTTTTAAGATCAACGTCTGAAACTTCGATGGATTCGTCAGGAGGTCGTCCTCCATCGAATCCAACCCGACCGGCAACAACGTCACCACTGCCATCATGGCGATCGCCCCAAACAACGTCACGACCGCCGTGTTCGCCCACAACACATCGAAAATGGGCGCGATCGGGATGATGCGGCTCTTGGCGACCGGGCGCACCTCGATCGCAAACTGGTTGAAGACGAACTCGAACACGCTGTCGTCAGTGATGGGGGCAGTCATGCCCTCGCCGTCGGGGACGCCACCGGCCTGCGACAGCGGGCGGTTTTGGTCGCCGCGCGTCACCGAGCCGTTCATCTTCGACGTCCAGCGCGTGTACCAGCCGCCACCTTTGTCGGCGCGCAAGATGGCGAAGCTCTCGTCGCTGCACACGCCCTCGAGTGGCACGAAGATGTCGTCGGTGTCTTTGCGACCGATGGTGAACTGCTCGACGTTTTTGACGCGCTTGCACTCCATGACGTCGTTGCCCCAGCGCACCGTCACTTCGATGAAGCGGTTTTCCGGCGTGATGCGGTCTTCTGGAATCGGCGGCAGCGGGGGCATGGCTGCAAGCGGCTCTGCGACGTGGCCAGCGACGTGGCCAGGCCGCGACGCCGCACGGCGCGACACGGCTGCGCGCGACGGCGGGGCCGTCACCGCAGCGACGCTCGAGGGCGGCGCCGTGACAGGCGCAAACGACGTCGGCGGCAGTGAGATGGGCGCGATCGAGGCCGCGGCGAGCGAGGCTTGCGTAGGCAAAGGAGCGTGAAGTGGCGACGTCTTTGGGGCCTGAAAGGACGCTGCGACACCGGCTGGCGCCGAAAACACATCGGTCCCGACGACTGCGGGGGGAATCGACGCCGCCAACTCTGCGCGCAACGCTGCGACGTCGGTGGGGCCAGAAGAAAACACCGCAGTATGAGACGACAAGCCGCCTGAAAAACCGTCCGCATTGTCAGCGGGCGCACCCGTGGGAGGAGCGAGCGTACTGGGCAGCGGGCTGGTGGCGGGTGCGGCACCTTTGAGGGCAGCAACCTCGACGTCGTCCAAGATCAGCACCAAGCGCGCATCACCGAGGCCGATCTCATCGCCGTGCTTGAGCGCCAGGCGGCTGATGCGCTGGCCGTTGACGCGCGTGCCCTCGGCTGACCCCATGTCGGTGATGGAGACCTCGTTGCCGAGCGCAGCGTCACCCACGGTGATGGCGGCGTGGATGCGCGACACCTTGGTGTCCTCCAAGCGCAAGTGCGCGGAGGCCAGGCGGCCGATCTTGATCATCTCGCGTTCGAACACTTGCGTTTCGATAAGTTCAGCACCCTTGTGCACTCGAATCCCAATCGCGCGTGCCATGTACCCTCCGCCTACCGCTACAGTTCAAAAAACCAACCCGTTGCAAACAAAACGCGCACCAACCGTGCGGTGAACGTTCAAATCTGCTCGGCGCTGATGTGCAGGTGCTTCACGATCCGCCTCAACCGACCTCACCCACCGACGGGGAGTTCCGGCGATCCGTCGATCACAGGCCTTTCACAGAGCCGAGCACCTCGCGACGGAAATCTTGACGGATGCGAATCAGACTTCGGTGGCGCATCTTTTTGCGCGCCTCCAAGTACACGGCGTCGGGGGTCTTCAAATCGCCTTCGATGGTGTCGTCTTCAAAGTTGATGACGGTCTTGCGATTAAACGACATGCCGCCCTCAGTGACGACGCCCTCTGACTTTTCTTGCGCGCTGGCAGCGAACGCCCCGACCAGCGCCATCACGAGCACAAGTGCAAGTGCAGGCGGAGATGAATCGTAAAACTTGCCTGTGCGCATCCATCACCTCTAGCCGGCAGCCTAGCACGTCGCCGTGTAGCGACACCAGGAGCTGTCTGACGTGCTTTCAGTCCGTGAAAAAGCCGTCGTCTTTGTCGGGTGCGCCGGGGGTCTTTTCGCCGGCCTTCTTCTTCTTCATCTTCTTGCTAGGTGCCTTTTAGTCGTCGGGAGCAGGGTCGGTTGCCGTGACGGCGGGCGGCGGCGCCGCTGCAGGGGTCTCGGCAACCGGCGCTGGATCCGCTCGGGTGTCGTCGGGGGCCGCGGCATCGGGGGCCGCAGCAGCAGGGTCTGCGTCCGGCGCGGCAGCGGGCGGAGGCGGAGGATTTTTTTGCTCCTCGGCGGCCTTTTTGGCGGCTTCGGCGTCGAGCTTCGCCTGCTCTTGCAGCATGCGTTTTTCCTCAACGCCCGACGCGATCAACGCCTTCGCCTCACCCAGCAGATCCTCGGCCTCTTTGACGGGTGCGGCGGACTTGGCGAGGTAGCGCTCAAACGCGACGCGCGCCGCTTGCGGATCTTGCAGGTGGCGCAGTTGCAAAATGCCCAAGTTGAGTGCGGCGTCGGCGTAGTTGTCGTCTGCCTCGATGGCATGCGTATAAGCTTGTTTGGCTTCATCAAACTTGCCGTGGCCCTTGAGTGCAAGGCCGAGCGAGTTGTGCAAGCTGGCGTTTTTGGGCTCGACGGTCACGAGCGCTTGCAACTGCGACGTCGCGGTTTTCCAGTCGCGGTTGCCCATGGCCATTTCTGCCAGTTGCGCGCGCGCGTCGACGTGATTGGGATCCTTTTCGATGACGCGTGTGAGCAGCGCGCGCGCAGACGCCACGTCTTTTTCGTTGGTGGCGACCAACGCCAACGCGTAGTTGAGCTCGGCGTCGTCGGGGCTGAGCTTCATGCCGCGCACGGCGATGAGGCGCGCGAGTTGTGGGCGCTTTTCTTCCGCGTAGGTGCGCGCCAGCAGCCGGTACGCCAACAACGACGTCGCGTCATACTGCAACGCCTCACGCGCGAGCCGGGCGGCGGTCTTTGGATCGCCCTGTGCGCGCAGCAGGCGTGCCAAGCGCAGCCGGGGCGCGACTGCCTCGGCGTGGCGGCTGATGACGTCGGCGTACAAGGCTTTGGCGGCCTCAAGCTCGCCGCCTGATTCCAATAAGATCCCTAGATTGGTGCTGGCTGCCTCAAGTGCTGGATCGGCGTCGACTGCGGCACGATAAGAGCGCGCGGCGTCATCGTAGGCGCCTTGCGTTTGCTGCAAAACGCCCAAGTTGTAGCTGGCCAGCGCCAAGCTCGGATCGGCCGCCACCGCCGCCTTGAACTCAGCGATCGCTGCCTCGTTGTTTTTTGCACGTGCGCTGTCGGCACCCCGTGCAAACGCCGCTGCCGCGTCTTGTTTGACCTCGGTCGCCGTGCCGTCGGCGGTCGCCGTTGGCGCCGTGCTGCCGCTCGGCTTGGTGGTCGCGCAGCCCACGGCCGTCACGCCGCAGCAGACACCCGCTACGAGCATCGCCCACGCGTCCGTCCGCCGGGTCGTGCGTTTGAAGAGTGCGGTCATTTAGCCTCCATCGCCGAAGTTCATGTCGTCTTTTTTGGGCGCCGCCGCGGTGGTGGATACCGGCACGGTCACCTTCGTGTCGGTCGGCAGCGCTGGGGGTTGGGTCCCGTCGGTGACTTTCGGTTTTTCACCCGCCCCAGGCAGCTCCAAAATCATGCCGGTGCCGACGTCAACAGCGTGCGACGTCACCTTGACGGGATCGCGCTGCTCGATCTGGTTTTTGGGGTAGGTGTTGGGGCGATTTTCCTCGAGATAACCCAAACACCGGCGCGTCCACTCGTTAAACACCGCGAACTCCGCGCTTTTGTCCAAACACAGCACCATGTAGTTGGCGGCGGCTTCTTCAAGCGGCAGTGTTTGCTCCTCAAGCTTCGACTTAAACAGCTGCGATTGCTCCTCCGTCAAGCCCTTGGGCGGAGGCACGGCGAGGATGCTTTTCACCAAATCGGCGGTCGCTTCTCCGTTACGAAACAACGACGCCACGGCCCAGTCCGGACTCTTGAGCTTGACGACCTCGAGGTACGCCGCGTCGACGGCCTCTTTCGCTTTGCGCTTGCCCTCAAGGGTCTTTTTGAAGTCCGCGGGCTTGTCGGGCTTGGCGATCTTGAGGGCCTTATAGCGATCGAGCACGGCGTCGGCGTTTCTAAACGCGATGAGCGCAAGCGGATCGCCCACCTCGTCGAGCGGCTTGCCGGCTTTGCGGTAACCGGCCCCAAGCACGTCCAAGTTGCGGATGCATTTGTCCATCTCGGGCTTTGGCACGCGCGCCTTTTCGCGCAACTTGAACGCTTTGTAGTTGGAGTTGAGCGCGCGCGAGGGATTCGATTTTCGGAAGCGGTCCGCGAAGTCGTCGTACGCTTCCACTGCTTTTTTGAGGTTGCCGTTTTCTTCCCACGCCGTCGCTATCGAGTACGCGACGTCTTCTTTGTCGGCGGCCTCTGGGTAGCTTTTGAGGTATTTCTCGCGGTCCTCGACGGCGCCTTTGGTGTCGCCGGTGCCGTGGCGGTAGATGCTGGCGTTAAACAGCGCGTCTTTGGCGCGGCTGTCTTTAGGGTACGCCAACACGAACTTCTCGAGCCACGCTGCGGCATCTTTATACGCCACGATTTGCTCGTAGCTCGCCGCCACCGCGAAGATCTGGTCGGGCACGAGCGAGCTGTCTTTGTAGTCGCTGACGAGCTTGATGCGCACCTTGATTGCGCGATCGAGCTGGCCGGCGCGTGTGAACGTCGCCGCCGCGTTCGCCAGCGCTTTGTCCGCGTATTGTGACTTCGGGAACTCTTCGGCAAAGGCGAGGTAGCCCTTGCCCGCCTCCGCCCATTGCTTTTGTTGCTCGAACTTGGCGATCTTTTTGAAGCTCGAGTTTTCAACAATGTCGTCGAGCAGCGTCTTAAACGTGTCGTCTTTGATCAACTTGCCGTTGGCGCGAAATCCGCGCGCGACCTTGTTGAGGTTGTCGTAGTCCTCGAGCTGGGCGTAGGTGTCGAGCACCAAGTTCGCGGCCTGCACGGCGCGCGGATGTTCAGGGAAACTTTCAACAAACTCTATAAATCGAGGTGTTGATTCGTCGAAATACAAATACTCCCACAATACGCGTGCGATTTTATACTTCGACTCAACGACGATTTTTCCCTTTGGATATGCTTCTATATAGCTTTTTGATGCGCCAAGCAGTTTCTTTTTTACTTCAGGGATAGGCTGGCCTGCTGGCTTTTGGCCGGCCGCCATCGCGGGCAGCACGATCTTGCCCTTGTTTTGTCGATCGTAGTCCTTGACCACCTCGTCGTAAGCGCGGACCGCTTCCTCTGCGGCGGCCTCTGCCCACTTCCCCTTCTTGTCCTGCAAAAATACTTTGGCGTACTGCTCACCGGCCTGTTCAAAGCGCTCTAAACGATATAGAAGTTCTGCATAAAAAAAGCGGATTTCATATGCCTCTTTGCGATCAGGAAAGAGTTCGAGATAGTCACCGTACAATTCGTAGGCGTATTCAAATGTGGTGTTATCAAGCGTTTTTTTCGCTTCGTTGTGCCACGTGGTCGCCAAGTAACGCAGGATATTGTCCGACACGTCGTCAGCGGCTTTAAGATCATCGCCGACCTCTTCGCGCTTCGGGTCGCCAGCCTTGACGTTGGCAAACACCGCACGCACACGCTTAAACTCATCGGATAGCTTGCGCGCCTGACCCACCACTTGGCGCTTTTCACCAATGCGGCTCGCGAGCTTGACGATCTTGCCCTGAAACAGCGGGTTTTTCGTGTTGTCGGGCTGCGACTTCATCAATGTCTGGTACGCGATGATGGCGTCACGGTCCTTGCCGTCGCCGTAGTACAAGTCAGCCAGACGCTCGAGCATCGCGCGCAAGTCCTTGTCGTTGTCAGCGACCGTCTTAAACTCCGGCGGCGCCGCCTGCGCGGTGCCGTATTGCGAATAGGCCAGCACATAGTCCTTGCGTGCCTCCTTCGCCAAGCCGATGCGACGCTCGCCGAGGATCTGCGAATTCACCTGTGAATATAAGATCACCTCTTTGAATTTTTCAGCGGCCTTGTTGTGGCGCGCGAGGTTGTAGTAACACCATCCTTGTTTGTAGGTCGCGTAACCGAAGATAGGTGAATCTTGAAATTTCGCCGCTTCAATGTATGAGTTGAGCGCCTTTTGCACATCGCGCTCGTCGTCCGGCGCGACCTGGAAGTAGAATTCACCGAAAGCAAGCCAGGCATCCGCAATATACTGAGCTTTTGGATATTCCTTGATCAATCGGCGATAAATTTTGAGCGACTCTTTGTAGTCTTGTCGATCCCAATACGCCTGTCCCATCGCGTACAACACGTCGGGCATCCGTTCATATTTGGGGTATTTTTTTTCAATGATCTCGTAGATCTTGATGGCGTCGCCACCCCAACGCTTAGCGATCTCTAGCGCCTTGTCCTTCTTTTCAGAGAGCTCGAGCGTCTTTGGATCGTTGCCCGTCGACATGGCTTCGGCGATGCCGTCATCCAGCCGCATGCCTTCAAAGAAGTGGAACTGCCCCTCCTCAAAAAACAACTCGGCTTTTTGAAAGTACAGGTCGGGCTTTTCTTCCTCGGGTGGGTTCTCTTTGAGAATTTGGTCGAGGTATTGAATGAGCTCCTTGCGCTTTGACGCCACTTGAAACTCTTTGCCACGTCGCTGGTCTTCATAGGTCAGCACCGGTTGCGCTTTGACGTCGACCTTTTCGCGTTCCGCTTCTTGCACCACGGTCGGCACGCGTGACTCGCGTTCCTTGCGCGCTTTTTCGGCGTCCGCGTCGGCCGCGGCGTCGGCCTTTAGACCCACCTTTGGGGCGCTGACGGGCGCCGGCGCTGCGGGGGCTTGCGCGAACGCTGAGCTCATCGACAATCCGCACGACAACAGGCCGAGGGCCGCGCCGCGCGCGACCGTTGAACGCTCACCGAACTTTCGTTGCGAACAATGGAGGCTCATCGACCTTGGGAGATGAACAATGAAATTCGTCATCGACCTAGGGAGATGAACAATGAAATTCATAGTGTGTTCCGTCCGTGTCACATCAAGCCTCGCAAACCTGGGCGCGAAAAAACCGCACCGTGTCACCATCAGTTGCCGGTGATGGTGGTCTCTTCGGGGGGGCGGCAGCCTTTGGTCAGCGTGTATTGGTACGTGCCGAGCTCGTCGCGCCAATACTCACCTTCAAACGGCCAATACAAGCGTTCGTCGTCGGTGGCGGTGGTGAAGTCGTAGTCGACGCCGACGGTGGTGGCGCCTTGCCCCTTCATCTCTTCTTCCACGCGTTCTTTTTCGCCCTTGGTGATCTCAAACTGAATGCGCACGAGCTTTGACGTCAGGTCCTTCAAAAACTTGCGCTCTTCCGTCAGCTTGTCTTGCAGCAACGTGCCAGCCAGTCCCACCAGCTCGCTGCGACGCACATCGACGGCCGCCACCAACTCGCCATGCACGGCGCCGCCCGAAAATGGTGCTGCCAACGTCTGCAAACGCGCCTTTTCGTCGTCGACTTCCGCTATCGCCTCGCGGTAGCCCTTGACGCGCTTGTCGCCCAGCGCCAGCCGCAGCAGCCGTGCGGTGATGGCGAACGAGCGGTTGGCATCGTCGCGGCCGTCGGTCACTTTCGCTTCCAAATCCGTCAAGCGCACGAACAGCTCTTCGGCACTTTTGGGATCGGTGGCCGCGGCCGGCGTCGCGGCCGTGGCTGCGGGCCCGCCTATCAGTCCGTCGAGCTCTTGCAGCACGCCGCCGTACGATTGCTTGAACTCGCCCAAAAACGCCCGCGCTTCGGGGTAGCGACAGTTCTCGTAAAACGTGATGGCCTTCAGGATCGACGACTCGGGGTAGTATTCGTCTTGAAAAAACGGCGACTGTAGCGTGACCAAGTTGCCGAGCGCTTTTTCATATTCGCCGAGACGAAAGTGCGCCCACGACGACTCGAACAATGCATCCAGCCACTGTTCAGAGTCGCGATCGATGCGGTCGTAGTAAAAGATCGCATAGCGAAACTGTTCAAACTGGTAGTGGATGCGCGCGAGCGAAAAGAAGCTCATCTCGCGTAGCTGCGTGTTGTCGACGCTGCCGCCACGCGGATTGGTCATGCGCACCACCTCGCGAAACTCCTTCACCGCGGGATCGAACTCGCCGCGCGCATAGTGCACCAAGCCCTTCATATAGGTGGCCTGCGCGTATTGCGGGAACTCCGTCTTGACGCGCAGTAGATTTTCCAGTGACAGCTTGAGTGCGTCGTCGACGTCCTTGGGCCCATCAAACGCGTGCTTGGGCTTAGCGACAGGCTTGTCCGGCGACGCAGCAGGCGCCTCAACGGGGGTGGGGTCCTGGACGGGGTCAGCCTTTTTGTCTTTGTCCTTCTTGTCAGCCTTGGGCTTGGGGTCAACTTTGGGCTTTTTGACGGCCTTCTTTTTGTCCGCCTTTTTGTCGGGCTTGACGGTGGCTTCGCCGAAGCCAAAATCATCGTCCGGCGCGCGCGCCAACCACAGCCGCACGGGTGCGTCACTGGGGGTCATCGAGCTTGCATGATGCGCGCTGAGATCGACGTCGCCACCACCGAGCGATTCGTCGGAGAAGTTAAAACCGTCGTCGGCGGGTGCAGTGGGTTTTTCAGGCGGCGGCGCGTCAGGCGGTGGCGCCGGCGTCTCGTCAGGCTTGGGTTCTGCTTGCGGCTCGACCGCCACACCTTTGGCACCCATGTCGAGCGCGAGCAGGAAATAGTAGCGACCCAGCGCATAGCCGAGTTCGCTTTGGTACTCGGCCGGGATGTCGCCGGGTTTCGCATAGCGCGCGATCAACGACAGCGCCGACAACTCGTCTTTGACCTTGCGCGCGGTGAAAAACAGCCACTCACGGCTCTGTGCAAAAAACGGGTGTTTGGGGCCAACCGCCAAGATTTGCTCGAAGCGCTTAAGCGCCGCGTGATACGCGCCCATTTTGTACAGCGTCTTTGCCAGCTCGTACTGCGCTTGCTCATGCATGCGTTTGAGCTTGGCGTCGGCCAAGATCGCCTCAAAACCCGCGAGCGCTTCCGCGAACCGCTCTTGAGCCGCGAAGTCCTTCGCATCATCCATGCGTTTGACATCGGTGTCGGTGACCTGCTCCTCAACGATTTCGATGGAAAATCCATCGTTTTGGGCGCGCGCGACCGGCGCATGCCCGACCAAAGACGTGCCAACCAACACGATGGCAGCACACAGGGCACTGGCAACACGCCTCATTTGAGCACCCTCGCAGCTTCGTATTGGTAGGTGAAGTCGACCGGTAGGTAAAAGCCGACGCCCAGCGACACCAGCATGAGGTTTTGCAGCGTCGAGATGCCGGTGCGATCTTGCGGATAAATGTAGTCGCGCACGTCGGCACGGACCACCAACCACTTCAACACGAAAACGCGCAGACCAACGCCGACGTCCATCGACGGGTGCACGAAGGTCTTGTTGGTATCAAACACCGGGCCGACGCCACCGAGCGCGAAGGCGTCGAAGTGGATGATCTGGTCCGACAGCACCGCCACCTTGCCGTACACCGGCGAAAACGTCACGCCCAGGTCGAGCTGCCCAATCAGGTCCGCGTCGGCGTTGATGAGCGAGGCGTTTTCACGCAGCACGTCGACGGGTGGCAGTTTTTGCACCAAAAAAGGCGGCGCGTAGCCACCACCGATTTCGACGGCGAACGCATCGTTGATATGATAGGCGGCGCGTCCCGAGATGAACCACGTTCTAAAAAAAGGGTCGTTGATGGTGACCATCACTGCTGGCTGAAGCTCGAATCGGCCTTGCTTGAGAAAGGTTTTTCGGCTGACGGCCTTGATGCGATCTTGGAGCGTTAGGTCGATGCCTTCGTCGATGGCGCTTTTATCAGCGGCGTCGGCAGGCTCGGCAGGCGCCGTGGGATCTGCTGCGGGCGCGTCGGCTGCATCGGCGCCGAAATTCATGTCGCCTTCTGGAGCCGTCGGGGCTGCTGGCGCAGGACTAGGGGTCTCGTCTTGCGCTGCCCCTACGGTCGCCCACAAGCACGCTGCGATCAGCACGTAGGCGCGATGACAATGCGCCGATCTTCGGAGGTGAACTTTCATCCCTTCGCTCCGATCACTTCCGTTGAGTAGTCGAAATCAAACGGGATATGAATTCCGACTCCAAGCGATAAAATCAATAAACTTGGAAAGCTCAACGTGTTGTTTTGAATGAGTGGGTAGATATAGTTGCGCAGATCGGCGCGCACCGTCAACCACTTCAGCAAAAACACCCTCCCGCCGAGCCCGAGTTCAAGCGCTGGGTGGATGAAGTTGTCGCTGTTGTCAAAAGTGACGCCTAACCCTGCCGACACGAAGCCGTCAAAGTGCAGCACCTGTTCCGCCATCAACGCGAGCTTGCCGTAAAACGGCGAAAACGTGACGCCACCGTCGACGTAACCAGCCATGATCGCGGTGGTGTCGCGCGCTTTTTGTAAGTCGGCCGCGTCGCCGCCGAGCAAACGCACATCTTGCAATTGCTGTACAAAAAATGGCGGGGCGTAGGCGCCACCAAAATCGAGCGCGAACTCTTCGTTGAAGTGGTAGCTCGCGCGCGCACCGATGGAAAACGGCCGCGAAAACGGATCGTTGGTTTGAAAACCAAAGCCGGGCACGAGCTCGAAGCGCTGTCGTTTCAAAAATACCCGACGGCTGACGGCGCGGATGCGGTCTTGCAGGGTCTTGGCAGCCACCTGTTGCGCGTCGCTTTGCGCGTCCTCGGCGTTGATTTCGCTGTCGGTTTTGGGCGCCGCCGCGGCGGGGGACGCGGGCGCGGTTTCGGCGGCTTGCGCCGCCGCGTGCGTCGGGAACAGCGCCGCGAGCGTGCACCACAACACGGCTGCGGAGGGGGGCGCGCGGCGCCATGTCGGTTTCGCGATCGCGCTGCATTCGCTGCGTACAGTCATGCGCTGCCTACCTCCATGACGCTGCTTGCACCTTGCGCGCGGCGTGTCAGCACGACACGCACACACAAAGCACGCTCGATGGGTCTCGAGCTCAGCCGTCGGCGTGACGTGTTACCACCCAAGCGTTGGCGCGAACAAGGCGAGATGCGACGCATCCGGGCATCATAGGGACGGCGCGCTACAACAGCGAGGAACGTGACAACAGCGATCTGGGTCATTGCGCGCTGCAGTGTCACGGTTGCGGCGCACCGCGTACCTTTACCCACCTAGTGGCGGTCGCGATCGCTGCTTGACGAGCGATGGGACAACCAGCGCATGATGCTTCATGGCAAGTTTCACCGCTGAGCTCCCGAGGTCAAAAACGGCGCCGTTTTGGCTGTTCACGCTGGTGTGCCTTGCTGCCAGCAGTGCGTGCATTGAGCCCGAGGTGGGTGGCTTGTGCGACCCTGACGCGCGCGGCGTGAAGGACAAAGTGAAGCCGAAGGCGGGCACCGACAACTTGGTGCGCGACGTGGGGCTCGACAACTGCAGCCAAGCGTTGTGCGCGAGCGTCGATGGCAGCCGCGGATTTTGCACAGTGTTGTGCGAGACCGACCTTGAATGCGCCTCGGCAGGTGACGGGTTTAAGTGTGCGGAGATCGTCGAGTTCGGCCCGCTCGCATGCCGCGACTACAGCCCCGACACCGATTGCCCGCGCGACATCGACCCCGACACCGGCGCCCAAGGCGCGCTGAAAAATCCGTTGCGCTATTGCACGGCATCTGCCGCCGTCATCCACACACGCGACGTCGATTGGGGTCGCGCCAAAAAATAGTCGAGCGCGGCCGCGTCACAACCAACAATCGCAAGACAAAACGCGTGCCGATCGGCACGCGTTGTTGTTGACCCTGGGAGGTCGTTGTCGTTAGTCGCGCTGGGCGAGACCCGCGCCCGCACCCAACACAGCACCGATGCCGATGCCGAGCGGCAAAGCGAGCCCGGCGGTGGCTCGAATGAACCAAAACGCCGACAGCATCATGCTTTGATCCGAAATCCACGACGTCTCGACGGCGCTGGCAGCGGCCGCACACGCGAGCACCACCAAGCCGCCGACCGCGCCCATGGCGGCGCCGAGCATCGTCGACAACGGGACGATGCGGATGCACGCGACCAACGGGTCGCCGCCGCTGAGCGCATCGGTGGCCTCAAGCAGGCGCAACATCATGCGCTCGCACACGACGCGCGCGCTCAAGCCGATGACCAACACATCAAGCCCGAACACCACGGGGGCGACGAAGCCATCGCCAAAGGTGTACGTCGATGGAAACATCAGCGGCAGCCCGACACCCGCAAGCACCGACAGCGCAGCACCGAGCCATGCCAAGCGCCGCACATGGTGCAAACGCAGTGGGTCGCCGTTGACGACGTCAGCGAGGCGGCCGGTGTCGCGCGTGTAGGCGTTTTCTGCACGCACGCGTTGGCGCAACATCACGCTGCGCGCATC
>JAYTVG010000455.1:0-1666 GCA_043744135.1 Deltaproteobacteria bacterium
CGCCCAGCTCAAGTGCCTGCGCGATCAACGTAACTGTTTACATAGCGAATAGCCCAGCGCTAGGCCGAGCGTAAAACGCGCGTGACAATAGCTGTTTGCCATTCAAACCGATTGTTGTCTCAAGGTTCGGCGGACGTCGAGAAATCTCGAAAGGTTGTCGATTGTAGTGAAAGTCTCGACGCCGCGGGCGAGGCGCCTTGCGCGATGGCTGTCGGCGATGCACATGCACAAAACGATGCGCATCCACAAGCTTGAGATCCAAGGCTTCAAGTCATTTGCCGATCGAACGACGATTCAATTCGGCAACGGCATTACCGGGGTGGTCGGGCCTAACGGTTGCGGCAAGTCCAACATCGTTGATGCCATCCGCTGGGTGATGGGCGAGATGAGCCCGCGCCACCTGCGCGGCGGATCCATGCAAGACGTCATTTTTAACGGCAGCGACTCGCGTGGGCCCATGGGGATGGCTGAAGTGTCGCTGACGTTTGAAAACAACGGCTCTGGCGGCGTGCCCGCGGAGTACCAAACGTTCGCTGAAATCCAGGTGACGCGCCGGCTGTTTCGCGATGGCGACAGCGACTACGAGATCAACAAGACCCCGTGCCGCCTCAAAGACATCCACGACCTGTTCGCCGGGTCGGGCGTGGGCAAAAGCGCCTACTCGATCGTCAGCCAGGGCCAAGTCGCAGAGATCATGCGCGCCAAGCCCGAAGAGCGCCGTCGCATCGTTGAGGAGGCCGCGGGCATCACCAAATACAAGGCGCGCAAGGACGCTGCGGTGCGCAAGATGGACTCCACCCGCGGCAACCTGCAGCGCATCGACGACGTCACGCAGGAGATCGGTCGACGCTTGGGGACGCTGCGGCGCCAGGCAAAAAAAGCTGAGCGCTACAAAGAGCTCAAGGTCGAAGCCAAAGAGATCGAGCTGCACCGCGCCACCATGCGCTACTTGGAGCTGACCAACGCCATCGGTTTTGACCGCGATCTCTACCAAGGGCTGACGTCGGGGTTGTCGGGCGACGTCGATCGCGTGTCTCGGCTTGAGACCGACATCGATAGCCAGCGTGAAAGCCTGCTCACCCAAGAGCGCGACTTGGGCCTGATGCAGGGCCGCATGTACGAAATCGACAACGGCCTGGCGCTCAGTGAGCAGACCGCCGACACCTCCAAGCGCGACTTACAGCGCAGTCTCAAGCGCGACGAAGAGGCCGCCATCGAAAGCGACCTGGTGCGCGAGCAACGCGCGGTGCTCGTCGCCACGCTCGACGAGCTCAGCAAGGGCTCCGTGCAGCTTGAGTTTGAGCTCACGTCAGACAACGGAGCGCTTGAGCAAGTGCAAGCCCAGCTCGATAGCGAAAAAGCCGCGCGCGCATCCCAAGCGTCGGCCATGGAGGCGCTGCGCAAAAACGTCATTGACCGCTCGACCGACGCGGCCAAGCTCGCCAGTGACGTCGTCAACATTAAAACGTCGCTGTCGGATATGCAGATCCGCAAGCTCGCTATCGTGGAAGAACAGCGCCCGCTGCTCGACGAGCTCGAGCGCGCCACCGCGCAAGGCAAGATGCTCACGCTTGAGCGCACGGCACTGGAGACGCAAAAAAGCGACGCCGACGTCGAGCGCAGCCAAAACGCCCAAATCTTCGCGGACACCAAAAAGCACTTCGAC
>JAYTVG010000456.1:0-1663 GCA_043744135.1 Deltaproteobacteria bacterium
CGTTGTCGCCGATGAGCTCCATGTCGCTTGCGGGATCCGACGCCCAAGCGCTTGGTGCGTCTGCGACCGTTGCGAGCATGTCCCCCGCTGGTGACACCAGCGCGACGTCAGCGTAACGCGCGTCGTTGAACACATGGTGCCACACGAGCTGCGACACGATGATGTCGTTGGCGCTGCTGTCGAAGTAGCGGTGGTGCGGATCGTTGATGCGCTGCGACGTCGGTGCGTGTCGGCGTCGGCGCGAAGCCACCGGTCGTGTGACGAGCGTTTGCGCCTCCTTCACCACGACGCGCGCCTCCGCCAGCGTCGCACCGAGTGCATCTGCGACGCTGTGCACCAACGCGTCGAACTGCCTGCGACATGCGTCCATCCGTCCGGGATCGTTCATGAACGCGGCGACGCGGGATCGAAACGCGTCGGCGGTCTCGCGTTGACGTGGCGAAAAGTCGACGACGCGTCCCGAGACGTGAAGGACGATGCCGGGGGCGTCTCGATGGTGCTCCGTGTTTGCCACCACCTCAAACACGACATGAAGGCCTGCGGCTTGGTGCTCAAGGGCGAGCCGCAAGGCGTCAAATCCTTCGCCGAACACGGCGGCGTTGTCGCGAAAAGCCGCGTACAGTTCGTCGAGGTCGTCGTCGGTGCCTCGACGATCCTCAAACAACACCTGCCCGTCGATCACAAGCGCGATGGCGTTGGTGATGCCGACGCGCATCATCGCGTCTCGCACGCCCGCCACGAGCGTGGCTGCCTGCATCGCGCTGCGCGTGCGCTGTGAGCTGAGATCAACATGTGCGCCGAGAGCGACTTTGAGTTTCTCCCAAAGCGTGGGCAATCGCATCACGACGGACACGCTGTGCGCGTACAATTCGATTGTGCCTGTCAGCTTCATGTCGTCGCCCTACCCACCGTACTGCTAGCGCGCAGCGTCGGGTACCGCGACTGCGGCCACCGGCGCGCGTTCAGCGAAGTAGATCGCGATGCCGAGTGCAACAGCGAACACCACCGCCACCACGATCAGGTGGCTGCCAACGCCGGTGGGGCGAGGCAGTCGGGTGCCAAACATCGACCGCTCAGCGGTGACCAGTTCAAGATCTTGCGTTTGCACTTGGCGCGGATCGTTTTGCGGGCGCGTCGTCACATCCACCTCGGTCCGAACGAAGCTAGCAGAGTATCGACGGTTTGCATCGGTCAGCGGTCGGTCGAGGCAAAATGTCGCTGACGGTTGCGCCGCTGAGCAAGGTGCACTCGCCGTGGTGCGCCGCGGTCGGCTGCGACGGTGTGCCAACGTGGTGTCGATCGGGCTTGGGTTTTGCTCCAGACCTGCGCACCATGGGCGATGCAAGATGGCTCGCCCAGTCGCACCGCGCAGGTTGTGTGCTTATTTCGGGCGCTCGAGTCCCTTCGCGCCGACCCTATCGTCAACGACGTCTACGCGCGGTTGTTTTTGCCCGCGACCTTGCGCGCAGCGCTGTCGGCTGCGGCCGTAAGTCGGGTATTGCCGGTACGCGTGCTGCCTCGGGTGGTGACCTACGTGCTTGCGCGCCACCGCTTAATTGATGACGCGCTCAGTTGTGCACTCGCGGACAGCGACGTGCGCACGCGGGTGCAGCAAGTGTTGGTGCTCGGCGCGGGCTACGACAGCAGGGCCCAGCGCTTCACC
>JAYTVG010000457.1:0-19978 GCA_043744135.1 Deltaproteobacteria bacterium
CGATGGCGCGCGCACCCGAAAACACCCTCGGCGCGTTTTTGGCTGCGCTCGATGACGGCGCTGACGGTGTCGAGCTCGACGTGCAGCTCACCGCCGACGCAGTGCCGATCGTGTTGCACGATGACACCCTTGATCGCACCACGGATGCGCGTGGCAAGCCGATAGATTTTGAGGCGCGCGCGCTCGATGCTGTTGACGCGGGTAGCTGGTTTTCGGCATGGGACCGGCGTGAAAAAGTGCCGCGGCTGCGCGAGGTGTTTTTGCGGATGCCAGCGGGCAGCGTCGTCAACGTCGAGCTAAAAGGTCCCACGCCTTTGGGGTTAGACCTCGAGCGCTACGTCGTTGAGGACATCGACCTGCACGCGGCGCACTTGCACGTCATCGTGTCGAGCTTTCACCCTGCGCAGTTGCTCGCGTTGGCGTCGCTCGCCCCGCACATCGCCACGGCGTTGCTCGTGAGCGACACCGCGCTGTTGCCGCTACGCACCGCATGGGCGTCGGCGGTGCTGCTGCCCGACGCCATCCATCCCCCAAGCAAGCTCGTGGACGCAGCGTTCGTCGACGGCGCCAAAAGCGCTGGCATGCGCGTGCACGTGTGGGCGGTGCGAGACCTCGATGACGCGCAACGCTTGTGGCGACTTGGTGTGGACGGACTGATCGTCAACGACGTGCGAGCCACCCGCGCTGCCGTCGCTGGCGTCGACGTGCGCTAAACGAAAACTCCGAAGGACCGCGGTGGCCACTTTGCGGTAGCCGCGAGTCAGCCGTCGACGTCGTCAAAGACCCGCGCGTAATCCTGCGCGGTGAACGTCGGCGTTGGAAACGCATCAAATTCCGCCAGCAGGTTCGGCGCGTCGCTCAACCACCCGCAACGGCGAATGCGTTTGCGCGCGTCGAGCTCCACCCAATACGCGTATTCGTGCGGCGCAGCGTGGGCAGACGTGTACACGGTCGCGCGCCACACAGCTCGCGCCGACGGCGTCGCGGGCTCGTGCTGGCGGAGCTCGGCTTTCCAAAAGGCGTAGCTCCACAGCGGAGCGGTAGACGCGCGCGAGCCGGGGGCGCGACCCTCCGGCAGGTCCAGCCACCGTGCCAGCGTGCGGTGAAAAAACCCCGCATCGACGCTCGGCACGTCGACAGGCACGCTCAAGGTGGACAAGCCGGCGAGCATGAAATCGACGTCGGCGGGCTTCGCGCTCGACCGTGCCGCGCGCCCGGACGCCGGACGCGCACGGGGCGCTGCGGGTGCTTTGCGTTTGCGCGGTGGAGCCACGCCAGCAGGCTACCTGGCGCGCCGCAGCGATGCGAATTGTCTCAGGCGGCGCCGGCGTCGCGCGGCAGGCGCACCGCGACCTGGTCCCGCAACTGCTCGGCAGCGATGATGAGATCGTCCGCAGCAGCTTCGCCACCGGCGTCCCACTCACGCAGAGCGTCGATGACTTTCACACACGCGGTGAGCGCGCGGCGCAGGTGGCGCACTTTGTCGTCGGGCGATCTTTTGGTCAGGTGATCGGGGATGGCGTCTTTGAGGGTGCGGCGCAGCGATGCAGCACTTTCGCCGTCAAACGCGGCTTGCTTGAGCGCCAAATACGCGTCCTCGGGCACGCGGTGCTCGTCGACGTGGCCCTTGGCGTCCGCCAACACCGACACGCAGTTGAGGTCGGGCAGGGCGCCCTGCGGCGGCGCGCGGGGTGGCACCACGCGACCCTCCTTGAGCTGCGGCAGAAATTCGGGCGCCTCTGCACCCAGCCACTGAAACGAGCGCACGAGTTTTTTCGCTGTCGACGCCGTCACGAAGATCTCGTCGGCGCAATAGCGCTCAAAGCTCGCGTAACCCCAACCGCGCCACAAGCCAGTGCGCGCGACGTTGTGCAAATGCTCGCCCAAAATGATCCAGCTCGACTTAAATGCCAGCGCGGCCTCGAGGGCTTGATAGCGGGGTGAATCCTGCTCGAGCTCCGCCATGCGGTGCATGATCGAGACTTCGGCGCGCGAGAGGTCGGCGGCCTTGGACATTGCAGCTTTCGGCGGGGCGCGGCGCGCGAACACCTGCGCCTTTGCGGCGCCGCGCGTTGGTGTCGCACGCGATTTTGTGGGTTTCGCCATCGATTAGTCCCGCGCGCGCCGTGGGCCGCGGTCCGAGCCGCCGCGACCACCACGACGACCGCGGTCGCCACCGCCGGGCCCGCGGCCGCGACCAATTTCGCACAACACCGTCGCCGGTACCGGCTCGGTGGCGCCCTCAGGGACCATCGTTTTGCCGGGACGAAGCTTGCCGTGCACGCCCGCGATGATGCGCTCGGCGACTTCGACATCGACCTCAACGTGCGAGCTATGGTCGCGCACCGCACCCTCGCCCGTGAAATGTGCGGTGTCGACGCCCGACAGCTCGCTCATGCGCTGCGCCAGTCCTTGAAGGTCCGCGATGCCGTCCTCCCGGCCTAGCGACACGTACAGATTGCGCGTCGTGGCGTCGGGTGCAGGGGCGTCAGCATCGCGCGGCGCACCGTCACGCGGTCGGTCTTCGCGCGGTCGGTCGTCACGCGCTGGGCGTGGCTCACGCGGTCGGTCGTCGCGCGGTCGGTCGTCGCGCGGTCCGTCGTCGCGCGGTCCGTCGTCACGCGCTGGGCGTGGCTCGCGCGGGCGGTCCATGCGGGCGGGCGCCGGTGCAGGACGGTCCGCGCTCGGACTGCGCGCGGAAAAATGCGTCCGCAACAAAAACGCCAGGATCTCTTTGACGTCGCCACGTGCGAGCATGCTTTCCGCAACGGGGCGGTACTGCTCCATTTCGACGCCGTCCGCCGCTTCTAAAAGTTGTACCGCGAGACGTTCAGCTTGCATCCAGAGAATCTCCTTTTCGTCGGGGAGCAGCACCTCCTCGAACGGAACTTTATATTGCTTGGCCAAGGTGGCGAGGTGCGCCATGTACTTGCCGCGCACCAAACTGACGGCGACGCCACGCTTGCCGATGCGCCCCGTGCGACCGACGCGGTGCACATACACCTCGTCATGCTCAGGCAGATCGTAGTTAAACACGTGGCCCAAATCCGAGATATCGATGCCGCGGGCGGCGATATCCGTCGCCACCATCAAATCGAGTTCACCAGCCTTGACGCGCGCCAGGGTGCGTTCGCGGGCACCTTGCGGCATATCGCCGTTGAGCGCTTCAGCGCGGTAGCCAAAGCGGCGCAGGTAGGTCGTGATGAGCTCGGTTTCGTCTTTGCGGTTGCAAAACACGATGGCGTTTTGCGGTTTGTGAAACTCCAGCACGTGCAAGAAATTGCGCGGCTTCGAGAATTTTTCGCTCTCGTGGTGCAGCACGTGGCGGATGCTGTTGACGTTGACGGTGTCGCGCGACAAATCGATGCGCTCAGGGTCGCGCAGATACTTCGCCGCGGCGCGCTCGATCTGCGGCGGCAGCGTTGCCGAAAACAGCGCAGAGCGGCGCCCTTGCTGGCCGGACGCGGCGGGCGCGCTGTCAGGGAGCTGGTCCAAAATCGACGTGACCTCGTCCCAAAAACCGCGCGACAACATCTCGTCGGCTTCATCGAGCACCACAAAACGAATCCCCGAAAATCTCAGCACGCCCTGACGAAACAGATCTTTGACGCGCCCGGGGGTGCCGACGACAAAGTGCGCGCCCGCTTGCAGCGCGTCGATCTGCGCGCGCATCGACGCACCGCCGTAGATCGTCACGACACGAATGCCAGCATGGTGGCCTAAGCGCGCGGCCTCCGCCGACACCTGCAGCGCGAGCTCGCGGGTGGGGGCGAGCACCAGCGCTTGCGGCGTGCGGATGGCGGGGTCGATGTTGCACAGCATCGGCAAGCAAAACGCGGTGGTTTTGCCAGAGCCGGTGCGCGACTGAACCATGACGTCACGGCCGGCTCGCATGGTGTTAAAGACCGCAGCTTGCACGTGGGTAGGCTGCGCGTAACCGAGATCCTTAACGCCGCGGTGGATGACGTCAGGCAAGTTGAAATCGTCAAAAGTGCCGACGAAGGTTTGCGCTTTGTGTTGCTGTTGCAGCAGCTCGTCGGCCGTGAGTTCGACGGCCGTGAGGTCGTCGGTGAGGGCGCTGGGCGCCGGCTGCGAACTCAAGGTCTCAGGTGCGTCAGTTGCCATTGCGGCGCACCCTACCCTTGCGCCCCGACAAGTAAAGGGATGGTGCGTTTGGGCCTTGTGGTTGGCGCCGTGGGACGGCAAAACACCAACGTGGCCCCCGCGGCCCGACGAGAGGTTTTATGACACACGCATCGCGCTTGCTGTTTCGCTTTGGTGCTTTAGCGGCGACGTTCGCGCTGGCGGGCTGCGAGTGCGGCGATCCGCTCATCGCGCAAAAACCGCAGGTCGACCAGATCGACGTCTACGAACAAAAAGCCGCGTCGCAAGTCGATATCTTGTGGGTGATCGACAACTCCGATTCGATGGTGTCGGAGCAAAACAAGGTGGCCGGCCGTTTCTCCGAGTTCTTCAATCAGCTGCTCACCAGCCAAGTCGACTACCACATTGGCGTCATCACCACCGACCCTGCCGATAGCGGCATCTTGCGCTCATACCAAGGGCCGACGGCGACGGGTTGTGTCGGCTGTCGTTTCGTCACCAAAGATGTGCCGTGCGCCAATGCCACCGTCGACATCAGCGACCTCACCAGCGAAAGCGAGATCGAAGCGCGCTTGAGCGACCAATGCCAAGCGCAGCTGGTCTTTCGCAACTTGATTCGCGTTGGCACCGGCGGCACCGCCTTTGAACAAGGCTTTGCGACCGCGGCGCAAGCGCTCGGCGTCAAAGACGTCGACATCGTCACCGGCCTACCCGCCAACAACCCGCCGACGGAAAACGCCGGTTTTTTGCGCCGCGACGCGAGCTTGTACATCGTGTTTGTCTCTGACGAGGACGAGGGCTCAAAGGCAGACGGCTCGCCCATCGGCTACTACCGACGCTTGTTTGAAAGCCTCAAAGGTGCTGGCAACGAAAACAAAGTCAGCATCGCGGCCATCACGGGCTACCCGATTGGCGACGCAAACTTGCCTACCCTCGATCAGGTGTGCGGCGTGCTCGCCAACCCCAACGACGCACGCCTCGCCGCGGTGCGCGACGCATTCGTTGGCTTTGAGACCGGCTGCATCGACGAAGAAGCGCAACCCAGCGATCCAAGCGCGCACGCAGAGACGGGCGGCCGCTTCATCCAGCTTGCGTGTTTGACCGGTGGCGTCGTCGCCAACATGTGCCAAGCCGACTACACAACCGCGCTCGACGCTTTGGGTGCAAACGCAGCCGGTCTGTTGCGCAAGTTCGCGCTGTCCAACTACCCCGGCATGGAGCGCGGCCAAGACTGCACGCTGTTTACCGAGGACGACTTCATTGTGGACTGCGACGGCAACGGCAACACCGACGACGCACTTGACGGCCCGCTGTGCGTGACCGCGCGCGGCATCGGCGAAGAGCAAGCGCACCTGGTGCAAAAAAGCGACACGACCGGCTGGCGCTTTGAAGACAACACCAAGAGCATCCGTTTTGACGGTGGCTTTGTACCAGCACCCGGCAGCAACATCGAAATCCGCTACCTCGTGTCGCGTAAGGCCAAATGCTAGCCGCACGGCTCGCTATCACGGTAGCGTTTGTCACGGTGGCGTGCGCGGCGTGCCCGACCGCGCAAAATGACGACGGCAAGTGCAAAAACGACGCGCAATGCGGCGAGTTTAAGCGCTGTAACGCGTCCACCGGCGCGTGTCTGTGCACCAGCGACGACGCGTGTGACGGCACCGAGTTTTGTAACTTGGCGGGCAGCTGTCAGGGACGTCAGCAGTGCTTGAGCAACACCGAGTGCCGCACGGCTGAAACGCCGTCGAGCATCTGCAACGTGAAAAGCGGCGAATGCGTCACCTTTGATGCTGTCAGCGTGCAATGCGTGGACGACGCGCACTGCCCGTTCGGCTTTTTTTGTGACGGCACGCGCTGCGCCGAGGGATGCCGCGAAAATGGCGATTGCCCACTAGGCGAACCCTGCATCGCGACCAGCTGCAACACGGCACCAAACGCCTGCAACAACCCCGGCTACTGCGAGTTCGGCCAAACCTGCACCACAAGCCAAGTCTGCGTCGACCACCCTGACGCCGACATCTTGTGCGAACGCTGCGACCCGTTCACGGGTTTTGACTGCGCGACCTGTCTCATCGATCCCACCGTCCCCGGCACGCTATGCACCTCGGACAACCAATGCAGCGCCGGCGGCTGCGTGCATTTTCAGTGTGGCTTTGGCGCCGAGTGCCCCGGCGGCGAGTCGTGCAGTTTCGGCGAATGCTCGGGTCACTGCGGCGATTTTTTTTGCGGCAACGACAGCTGTGACGACGTCACAAGCCCATGCCCGCGCGGTTACGGCTGTTTTGTGCTGACCATCGTGTCGAACAATTTGTGCACGCGTGCCGGCGGCGAGTGTGGCACCGGCAGCTCCTGCTCGGCCGACAACGGTACCGAAAACCAAGAAAACGGCGCGTGCAGCTGCCTATCTGACGCGGACTGCCCAAATGGCATCGCTTGCGTGAACCCGGGCCTGCAGGGCGCGTGCGTACAGGGCTCCACCTGCGCGCCGACGGGCGGACTGACGTGTGGGGATCTGCGATGACGCTGCGCTGGATTGTCACGTGCATGCTGCTGTTCGCGCTCGACAGCGTCGGTGCGTGCAGCTGCGGCCCCCCCGACGTGTGCACGACTGACAGCCAATGCGACGCCACGGGGCAGGGCTACAACAAATGCAGCATCGCGGGACCGACGAAGGGAACGTGCATTTGCGCCGACGACCGAGGCTGCGGCGGCAACGGCGAGTTTTGTAACGCCCGCGGCAGTTGCCAAGCCATCGTCGGTTGCGGCAACAACGAAGACTGCGCCAACACGGACCTGTTTTGCGACGTCACCAGCAGCCGGTGCTTGAGCCTCACCGAATGCGACGGCGACACCTGTTGCACGCAAGACAGTCAGTGTCCGTTTGGTTCCGTGTGCGATCCTGCCGTGCACCAAGCGTGCGTGCCGGGCTGCCGTGACGACGGTGACTGCGTGCTCGGCTTGGGCTGCACCAGCGGCGGCCTCGGCAGCCTCGGCACTTGCGGCAGCGCGTGCACCGCCGACAACCAATGCCTGTCGCAATACTTGTGTAACTTAGGGCGCGGTGAATGCGAGCTCGACACACGCGCGCCGTATTGCCAAGCCTGCACCGGCGGCGTCGCCAGCGACGATTGCGGAACCCCCGGCAACTACTGCTTGATAGACACCACCATCAACAGCGACCCACCCACCGAGTTTTGCGGCGCGGATTGTTCTAACGGCCAGGGGTGCCCAGCGAGCTACGGCTGCGAGCAGGTGATCATCGTGCCGCCGTCGACGCCGCAGTGTGGCGTGGAGATCTGCAACAACAACGTCTGTTCCACCTCGGGCGGTGCTTGCGCCAACAACGAGGACTGCCCGATCGGACCACCGTACGGGGACTGCGCGCAACGCTTCAATCCCGAGCGCGCCGGCAACTGCGACACCGCGCCGTTTGGTGTGTGTGACGCCGACGCCGACTGCGACGGCACCTGCATCTTGAAGGAGTGCCGCGGTAGCGGGGAAGCGGGCGTGCTCGGCTTTTGCTCGTGCACCACCAACTCGGACTGCCCGAGCGACACATGCAAAGACGCCGACCCGGGCGCGGGCATCAAAGGCCACTGCGAGCTGTCGGGCCACGAGTGTTTGCAGGGCGCGGAGTGCGACACGATTACCTGCGTCGAGGGCGGCTGTTTGATCGGTAGCAACTGCGCGCCCGCCAACGATCGCAGCTGCGGCGATTTGTTGCCTTAACGCGCGAGGTCTTCGGTGTACAACGTCGACCCGCATCACAAGCACCGCCCGCGGTGGCCGCTGATGCGCGTGCTGTGGGTGGCGCTGCTGGCGGTGCCGCGCTGCCACTGCGCCGCCGAGCTGTGCACGTCCGACGCCCAATGCGACGCCACTGGGCAGGGCTACACACGGTGCAACGTGGGCAGCGGCGCGTGCATTTGCAACGACGACCGCGGTTGCGGCAAAAATGAATTCTGTAACGTGGCCGGTGCTTGTCAAGCGAGCGCGGGCTGTCACACCAACGACGACTGTGGGTCGGGGCTGTTTTGTGACGTCACCACCGGCGTTTGCGTGCCGACGGACGTGTGCGGAAGCACTGCGTCGTGCTGCACAGCGGACAGCCAATGCGCCTTTGGCAACGTGTGCGACGAGGTGACGCGTCTGTGCGTGCCCGGTTGCAGAAACGACGGCGATTGCGTGCTCGGCTTGGGGTGTGACGGTGTTGGTCTTGGCCGTTTGGGCGCGTGTGGCATCTCGTGCACCAGCGACGTGTTGTGCGGCCCGCAAGAGCTGTGCAACATCGCCGCCAAAAAGTGCCAACGCGACACGCGCGGGCCTTATTGTTTTGGCTGTTCTGGCGGCGTGTCGTCGGATGACTGTGGTGCCTTCGGCAACTACTGCTTGCTCGACACCATCGCGGGAGGCTCGTACTGCGGCGTGGACTGTAGCGATCTGCAGGCGTGTCCCGTCGGCTACGCCTGCAAAGACGTCATCATCCTGCCGCAAGCGACGCTGCCGACCTGCGCGCTGCCCGAGCGCTGCACCGACAGCAGCTGTGAGCGCACGTCGTCGGCGTGCGACGTCGATGAGGACTGTGGCGAGGGCCCGCCCGGCAGCGACTGTCCGCGTGCCGACGTCGGAAACTGCGAGACGGACGCCACCGTCGCGTGCGCGACCGACGCCGATTGCGCAACCGGGCGATGCCTCAAGCAGACGTGTCGCGTGCGTGAAGGCGCGGTGCGCGGCATCTGCACGTGCACCAAAGACAGCGACTGCCCGCGCGACCGGTGCTTAGATGCGTCTGCGGCGGGCGCCGGACACTGCGAGCTGTCGGGCCACGCGTGCTTTCAAGACGCCGACTGCGACACCATCACGTGCGTGTCGGGCGGTTGCCTGCTTGGGCGCAACTGCAAGCCCTCAAACGATCGCACCTGCGGCGACTTGCAATGATGGCCGCGCTGCGCGTGCGGTGCTAACGACCGTTGATGCGCGTGGTCCACACAGATGACGTCGTTCCTGCTGAGGCGCGCGGTGCAGTCGTCGCCATCGGCAACTTCGATGGCGTGCACCTCGGCCATCAAGCGTTGATCGCTACCGCGGCGCGCATGGCCCGCGCATCCAACAGCCCTGTCGCCGTGTTGACGTTTGAGCCCCACCCGTCGCGCTTGCTTAATCCCGCGTTCGCACCGCCGCTCATCAACAGCAAAGACGACAAACTACGCGCGCTCGACAGCTACGGTGTCGACGTGTGTGCCCAGGTTCGCTTCGACGCATCCACAGCTTCGCTATCACCCGCACAGTTCGTCGACGACGTCATCGTCGGCTGGTTGCACGCGCGCGCGGTGGTCGTGGGTGAGGGTTTTCATTTCGGGCACAAGGCCGCGGGCAGCGTCGTCGATCTGACGCGCGCCCTGCCGGTTGAGGTGGTTGCGGCGGTGCGCGCACAGGGCATCGTGGTGTCGTCGACCAAGATCCGCGAGCTGGTGCGCGAGGGTCGCGTCGACACCGCGGCGCTTTTGATCGGTCGCCCCTATACGATGGGGGGCGAAGTGGCGCGCGGCGACGGGCGCGGCCGCACCATCGGCGTGCCGACCGCAAACGTGCAGGTGGCGTGCGAGTTGATGCCGAAGTTGGGCGTGTATGCGTCGTGGCTGTCGCTGCCCGACGGCCGCCGTGTCGCGAGCGTCACGAACATCGGCATCCGCCCGACCTTCCAAGGCGACGGCGTGCGCGTAGAGACGCATGCGCTGGACTTTGACGAGGACCTTTACGGTCAGCACGTGCACGTCGAGCTCACCAAACACCTGCGCGATGAGCGACGCTTCGGCGGCCTGCAGGAGCTTAAGGCGCAAATCGCCCTCGACATCGTCGACGCGCGCGCGCTGTTGGCGCCGCACTAACATGTTGCCGCTGTGGTTGCTGGGCTCAAACATTGCGCACAGTTTGTCGCCGACGTTTCAAAACGCCGGCCTGCTCGCGATGGGCTTGCCCGCCGTGTATGCGCTGCACCCCGTCGACGGCTCTGACGTGGACGGCGCGTTTGCTGCTGCGCAAGCCAGCTGCGCAGGCATCAACATCACCGCGCCGTTGAAGCTGCACGCCGCGCGCTATTTCGCGCCCGCCCTCAACGACGACGCGCGCATGCTTGAAGCCGTCAACACCGTGGTGTTTCGCGACGGCGAGCCGACGCTTGCCGCCAACACCGATGTTGACGGGTTGGTTGTCGCATGGCGGCGCGCGGCCATCGGTCTCGACGGGCGACGGGTCGCTGTCGTTGGCGCCGGCGGTGCGGCGCGGGCGGTGGCGCTGGCGGCGTTGCAAGCGGGCGCATCCGGTCTGGCTATTCACGTGCGCGACCGGGCGCGCGCGGACGGACTGTTGCGTGTGTGTGCGCGCATCGGCTTGCCGGCCGCCGTGCACGCTACGCCCAGCGCCGCGTCGCTGACCGTGATCGCTGCGACCGAGGTCGACGATGTGGACGCGTGCCTCGACGACACCCTGCAAACACCTGGCGTCGTGCACGACTTGCGCTACGGCCCCGTCGCCATCGCCACCCGAAACGCCGCTTTACGCAAAGGGCACCTTTTTTTGGACGGCACCACGCTGCTGCTCGGGCAGGGCATGGCTGCGCTTGCCTTATTCACGATGACGCCGTTGTCGGTAGCTGCGCAAGTGGCGATGACGCAAGCGCTGGCGGTGGCGTTGCAACAAGGCCGAGGTGCAGTGCCCCACCTCTGCCTAAAAGCGGGCGCCCAGTGACCGAGGTGTCTCAGCCTGTCTGCGCGTGCGTCACCGACGCTCCCTAAAGTAGTGTGCACCGCGATCCGTGAGACTTGGCTTTTTTGGAGACGACTATGCCCGCACGCCTTGGTGAACTGCTTGTTCGTGAGAACCTCATTTCGTTGCAACAGCTGCAAAGTGCGCAGACCGCGCAAAAGCAGGAGGGCGGAAAGCTTGGCTACCACCTCACCAAGCTTGGCTTCATCGAAGAAACCCAGCTCACCGAGTTCTTGTCGAAACAGTACGGCGTCCCTGCGATCAACCTGAGCGAGTTTGAGATCGACGCCGACGTCATCAAGTTGATCCCCAAAGAAGTCGCGGAAAAGCACCAGGTGGTGCCGGTCAATCGCGCGGGCGCATCGCTCATCGTCGCCATGAGCGACCCGTCGAATATTTTCGCGATCGACGACATCAAATTTCTCACCGGCTACAACATCGAGGTCGTCGTCGCAGCCGAAGCCGCCATCCACACGGCGATTCAAAAGTACTACCACAACGTCGGTAGCGGCATCGATCCGCTCGCGGGCTTCAACCTCGACGACGCCATTGCGGGTCTCGGTGATGACGACGACGTGGACATCGCGGAGCGTGAGCGCGAAGCAAACGTCGTTGACCTCGAGCGCGCCGCAGAAGACGCGCCGGTCGTGAAGCTCGTCAACTTAGTGTTGATCGACGCCATCAAAAAAGGCGCGTCGGACATCCACATCGAGCCTTACGAAAAAGAAATGCGCGTGCGCTACCGCATCGACGGCGTGCTGCACGAGGTCATGAAGCCGCCGCTCAAGTTGAAAAACGCCATCAGCTCCCGCGTCAAGATCATGGCGGAACTCGACATCGCAGAACGCCGCTTGCCCCAAGATGGACGCATCAAGCTGCGCATCGGCGGCGGCAAAGAGATGGACTATCGCGTCTCGGTGTGCCCGACGTTGTTCGGCGAAAAAATCGTGATGCGGTTGCTCGACAAATCCAACTTGCAGCTCGACATGACCAAGCTTGGCCTCGCGGAAGACCAGATTGCGATTTGGACCGAAGGCATCTCTAAGCCGTTCGGTATGTGTTTGGTGACGGGACCGACCGGCTCCGGAAAAACCACCACGCTGTACTCGTCACTGTCGTCGCTCAATACGCCAGACACCAACATCTCCACCGCGGAAGACCCCGTCGAGTTCAACTTCGCCGGCATCAACCAAGTGCAAATGCACGAGGACATCGGCCTCAACTTCGCGGCGGCATTGCGGTCATTTTTGCGCCAAGACCCAGACACCATCATGGTGGGCGAGATTCGCGACTTTGAAACTGCGGAAATCGCCGTCAAGGCCGCGCTGACGGGGCATATGGTGCTGTCGACGCTGCACACAAACGACGCGCCCGCCACCATCACCCGCATGCTCAACATGGGGATCGAGCCGTTTTTGGTGACCGCATCCGTCAACTGCATCGTCGCGCAGCGCCTCGGGCGGCGCATCTGCAAAAACTGCAAAGTCGAAACGCAAGTGCCCAAAGACGCGCTCCTGAGTGCGCAGATTCCCGAGAACATGATCGGGCGCTTTAAGCCGATGAAGGGCGCCGGTTGCGAGGTGTGCAGCGGCACCGGATGCAAGGGGCGCATCGCATTTTACGAGGTGCTCAAGATGACCGATCCGCTGCGCGAGCTCATCTTAAACGGCGCGTCGACAGGCGAGCTCAAGGCGGAGGCGATTAAGTTGGGTTTTCGCACGCTGCGCATGAGCGCCGTGAAGCACTATATGGACGGCATGGTCCCGCTTGACGAGGTCACCGGCAACACCGCCAACGACGAGCTGTAGCCGGCTGAGACTTGCCGCGACCGCGTCGCAGGGGCGAATTATTTTTGTTCACGTCCCAAGGTCGGCGAATTGCTCAGTTGACCCGGCGACGATCGGTTCGGACACCGGTGAAAGTCGGGCATAGCGCCAACGATGACGTCCGTTTTTAACGTCGATGAAGAATTTCTAGAAAGTGAGTGCCCGCCATGGGTCAGCCCGCGCCGCCAGTGAACTTGCACCAACTGCTCAAAGCGATGATCGAAAAGGGGGCGTCAGACCTTCACATCACGACGGGCACGCCGCCACAGTTGCGTATTGATGGAGACTTGGTGCCGCTGAAGGTGCCTCCGCTGTCGCCGGTCGACACCAAGCAGCTGTGCTACTCGATCCTCACCGACGCGCAAAAACACAAATTCGAGGAGGAAAACGAACTCGACTTATCGTTTGGTGTGAAGTCGCTCGCGCGTTTTCGAGCCAACTTGTTCATGCAACGCGGTGCGGTCGCTGCCGCCTTTCGCACCATTCCATTTAAGATTCTGACGTTTCAAGACCTCGGCTTGCCGCCGATCGTAAACGAAGTCGCCAATCGACCACGCGGCTTGGTGCTCGTGACGGGGCCGACGGGGTCCGGCAAGTCGACGACGCTGGCGAGCATCATCGACAAGATTAACACCGAGAGCCACTTTCACATCCTCACGATCGAAGATCCGATCGAGTACTTGCACCCGCACAAGGGTTGTCTCGTCAACCAACGTGAAGTGGGCTCAGACACCGACAACTTCAAAAAGGCGCTCAAGTACGTGCTGCGCCAGGACCCCGACGTCGTCCTCATTGGCGAGATGCGTGACCTCGAAACCATTGAAGCCGCACTGGTGATCGCCGAGACCGGCCACCTCGCTTTCGCGACGCTGCACACCAACGGTGCGGTGCAGACCATCAACCGAATCATTGATGTGTTCCCGCCGTACCAACAGTCGCAGATCCGCGCGAACTTGAGCTTCGTGCTTGAGGGCGTCGTGAGCCAACAGCTCATCCCCAAAGCGGGGGGCGCAGGCCGCGTGTTGGCGCTCGAGGTGATGATCCCAAACGCCGCCATCCGAAACCTGATTCGCGAGGACAAGATCCACCAGATCTACTCGCAGATGCAGGTCGGGCAGCAGAAGTTTGGCATGCTGACGCTCAATCAAAGTCTGTTGGCGCTGGTGCAAAAGCGCATCATCACCGTTGACGACGCGATCGGTCGCAGTGGAGAAATCGATGAGTTTCGCCAGATGCTCATCCAAGGCGGCATCAGCACGAGTGGCCCGCCAGGCCAGGCCGACAAAACCGGCAGGCCGCGACCGTGAGACGGTTTTTGTTACGAGTGGCGCTGAAGTTTACCCCACGCCGCGCAGCCTGCTAGGTTCACACGGTGGCGGCGCGTGATGCGCGAGCCGCGCGATTTGACGCGTTGATTTTTAGTTTGCTTTCGGAGTGTTTGATGACGCTTTACAATTGGGCAGCGAAGACGAAAACCGGCGAGATTCGCAGCGGCGAGATGGACGCGCAGTCGCCGGACCTCGTGGAACAGCGCCTGCGTGCGCAAAACCTGACGCCACAAAAAGTCAAAAAGAAGCCCGCGGAGCTGCACTTCAAGCTGCCCGGGAGCTCCGGCGTTGGTGCCCGCGACCTGATGCTGTTCACGCGGCAGTTCTCGACGATGATCGATGCGGGCTTGCCGCTCGTGCAGTGCTTAGACATCTTGCACTCCCAACAAGAAAACATCTTCTTCAAAAAGATTCTCGGCCAAGTCAAGACCGACGTCGAGGGCGGCAAGACCTTCGCCGATGCGTTGTCGCGCCACCCGAAGGTCTTTGACCCGTTGTTCGTGAACTTGGTCGCCGCCGGTGAAACGGGCGGTATCTTGGACACGATCATGACGCGTTTGGCGATGCAGACGGAAAAAGGCGTCAAGCTCGCCAAGCAAATCAAGGGTGCGCTGTTTTATCCCGCCGCGGTCATGACGGTCGCCATCGGCGCCGTCGCCGTGTTGCTGTTGTTCGTGATTCCCGTGTTCGAAAAGATGTTCAACGACTTCGGCGGCACGCTGCCGGTACCGACGCAGATCGTGATCGACTTGTCGAACTGGTCGGTGAAGCACTGGTACCTGTTCATCGTCGTGCCGGTCGCGATCTTCTTCAGCTTCTCGTGGTTTCGCGGCACTCCCAAAGGCCGCCGCACCATCGACAAGGTGCTGCTCAGCGTGCCCATCTTCGGGCCGCTTGTGCGCAAGACTGCGGTCGCTCGCTTCACGCGAACGATGGGCACGATGCTGAGCTCCGGTGTGCCCATCTTGGACGCGCTAGACATCGTGGCGCGCGCGTCGGGCAACGTCATCATCGGCGAAGCGGTCCAACACGCCCGTCGCAAGGTCTCGGAAGGTAAGACGCTCGCGGAGCCGATGGCGGAAACCAAGATCTTCCCGTCCATGGTGTGTCAGATGGTGGCGATCGGCGAGAGCGCCGGTGCGCTCGACACCATGCTCAATAAGATCGCCGACTTTTACGAAGAGGAAGTGGACGCCGCGGTCGCCGGCCTCACCAGTTTGCTCGAGCCCATCATCATGGTGTTTTTGGCGGTCGTCCTCGGTGGATTTTTGATCGCGATGTATCTGCCGATCTTCACGATCGCCGGCAACATCAACTAGCAACGCGCCATCGGCTGCATTGCGGATGAAATTACTTTTGTTCACCTCCCAAGGTCGGTGAAATGCAGCGCGCGGTCGGGCCGCGCGCTTGCATTTGACGGGCTGGGGAGCGTGGTGAAACACGTCATTCGGCAGTCACGAACGATGCACGTGAAACACGAGTCCCCCTGCATGAACGCGAAGTCTGCTCCCCCCCGCGAAGTCACCGGCTCCCCCGTCGCTCGTATTGATGTCGATGCGGTTGCGGTCGACCTGCGGGTTCGGCTGTCGTGGTTGTTGGTGTTTCGCAGCATGTTCACGACGGCGCTCGGCGTCACGCTGCTGGTGCTTCGCACGACGTCGCCTGATTCGTTTTTCACGCGCGAATCGCGTCCGCTGTTTGCGGTTGTCGTGGTCAGCTTCGTGTCCATCGGGCTTGGTGCGTTGTGGCTGCGCGGCGGTAGTCGCGGTTGGCTCCGCGAATTCGCAATCGCACATTTGGCGTTTGATGGCTTCGTCGCGGCCGTCTTCGTGGGCATGACTGGCGGCGTCGAGTCGGTGTTTGTGTTCGTGTTTTCGCTGACGATTCTCAACGGGGCCGCGGTGCTGCAAAAATTCGGCGCGCGACTGGTCGCCGCGTTTGTTGCCGCGCTGTACGCGCTCATCTTCGCGTTACAAAGCGCAGGCGTGTTCGTGCCGCTCAACTACGAAGTAGCGCCCACGTGGAAGCAAGTCATGCCGGCGTTTTTGACCAATACCGCGTCGTTCGCGCTGGTCGCGGTCTTGGTCGGCTATCTCGCAGAACAGGTGAAGCGGTCCAACGAGCGACTCGACGTGGCGCGCGCCGAGATTTCGCGCATCGAAAAACTCTACGCCGCGGTGCTTGAGAGCTTGCCGTCAGGGGTGCTGACGATCGACGCAGCGTCGAGGGTCGTTTATGTCAACGGGGCCGGCGCCGACATCTTAGGGACGCAAGCGCACCAGTTGGTGGGCTCGATGCTCGACGCAAACATTCCTGCGTTGACGGCGTCAGGCGAACGTTTTGAGCGCACCGCGGTCGCTGGCGCACGGGGCCTGCGCACCATCGGCGGCAGCACCGCCGCGCTCAGCGGGCTGGAAGGATTCGCAGGGCGCGTGGTGGTGTTTCAAGATTTGACGGAGCTGCGTCGCTTGCAATCCGACGTGGCGCGCGCTGAGCGCCTGACGGACCTTGGGCGTTTTGCGGCCGGCCTAGCGCACGAAATTCGAAATCCACTCGCCGCCATGATCGGCTGCTTGCAGTTGCTGCGCAGCGACGACACCACGCGCACGGCGCTCGGTGACGATGGTGAACGCATGTTGGGCATCGTGCACCGCGAGGCAGAGCGGTTGTCATCGCTGGTCACAGACTTCTTGGTGTACGCGCGACCAGCGGCGCCGCGGCGCGAAAACACGGCGCTTCGAGCCATCGCGCAAGAGACCCTCGACGTGCTGCGCACCACCGCGCCCGACGCTGAGCTGACCGTTGAGGGCGACGAGGTGCGCGCGATTTGCGATCCTGATCAGCTGCGTCAAGTGCTGTGGAACCTCGTGGGTAACGCGCTCAACGCCATCGCCGACCACCACAGCGACGCAACGACGCGCGACGCAGCGCAGGTGCGGATTTCGGTGCAGCGCGCGGGGCAGTTCGCGCTGATCTTCATCGATGACAACGGACCCGGCGTCACTCCAGACGTGCGGCCGCGCATTTTTGAGCCGTTTTTCACCACGCGGGCTAGCGGTACCGGGCTAGGGCTCGCCACCTCACACCAACTTGTGCTGCAAAACGCTGGCGTGTTGCTTGTCAGTGATAGTCCCATGCACGGCGCGCGTTTCGAAATCCGATTGCCTTTAGCGGGGGAGCAATAGCGATGGCAAAAGTTTTGGTGTGCGACGACGAGGTGTCGATTCGCGAATTTCTAGAGATCTTGTTGAAACGCAACGGTCACAGTGTGCGACTCGCGAAGGACGCGTTTGATGCCATCGCGCGCTTAAAGGAGCAGCCGGTGGATTTGGTCATCACCGACCTGCGCCTTCCAAAAGGCAGCGGCCTCGATGTGTTGCACCACGTGCAGCGTCACGCCGCCGGCACGCAAGTGATCATGATGACGGCGTTTGCGACGACGGAAACGGCCATCGAGGCGATGAAAGCTGGCGCGTACGACTACGTGATCAAGCCCTTTAAGGTCGACGAACTCAACGTCGTCATCGAGCGCGCGTTAGAGCGCAACCAGCTGGTCGCCGAAAATACCCAACTGCGGGCGGCGTTAGATGCGCGCGGTGCGCAAAACCGCTTGCTCGGCTCCTCGTCGGCGATGAAGGAAGTGTTCGAGCTCATCTCGAAGGTCGCACCGACACGGACCACGGTGCTGCTGACGGGGGAAAGCGGCACTGGCAAGGAGCTGGTGGCGCGCGCAATCCACGCCCGCGGTCCCCGCGCCGCAGAACCGTTCGTGCCGATCAACTGCGGCGCTATCCCTGAGACGCTGATCGAAAGCGAGTTGTTTGGGCACACCAAGGGGTCGTTTACGGGCGCGCACGCTGACAAGCCCGGCTTGTTTGAGCTGTCGGCAGCGGGCACGGTGTTTTTGGACGAGATCGGCGAGTTGCCGCTGGCGATGCAGGTGAAATTGTTGCGGGTGTTGCAAGAGCGCAAGGTGCGCCGCGTCGGTGCAGGCGTGGATTTGGACGTCGAATGCCGCGTCATCGCCGCCACCAACCGCAACCTCGAAGCGGAGATCACGAAAGGGAGCTTTCGCGAAGATCTTTACTTCCGCCTCAACGTCATTCAGCTGCGGCTGCCGGCGCTGCGTGAGCGCAAAGCGGATATCCCAGCGCTCGCAGAGGCGTTCATCGGTAAATTCTCGGAGCGGCAAAACAGCACCGTCAAAGGCATCGGCACCGCCGCCATGCAAGCGCTGCTGGCGTGGACGTGGCCCGGCAACGTGCGCGAGCTGGAAAACGTCATCGAGCGCGGCGTGACGCTAGCGTCTTGTGATTTCCTCGACGTCGAATCGTTGCCCAAAGCGCTGCGCGAAGCACCAACGACCGCACCCCCGCCGCCGGCTACCAACATTATCGAGGCGATGCCTGCGGAGGGGCTCGATTTGGAAGCGACGATGGACGCGTACGAACGTCGGTTGTTGGAGCAGGCGTTGCTCGCGACCCACGGGCGCAAAAAGAAGGCCGCGGAGCTGTTGCGGGTGTCGTTTCGCAGCTTTCGCTATCGATTGGCCAAGCTTGGGCTCAGCGGGGACGAGACGGGCGACGACGAGTAACGCGCCGGCTGTCGCTCACGCTCAGCGCCGGCCCGATGAGTGCGTCATACAGCGACGACATCTCGAGGTCGCACGCGCGCCGGGTCCACACGCGCGGTAGCCGCGGCCGCACTGGGCGCTCAAGCGTGCGCACGATCGCAAGCGCTACTGCGTGCGCGGGCGCGTCGATGGCGACGAACTCGGATGCGCGCAGCCACGTCTCGTCCGCGAGCCACGGGTGCTTTGCGACCACACACGGCATCGCGCGCGCCGCCGCCGCAACCGCCACCATCAGCGTGGCGTCGTGCGAACCCAAGCACAGCCAGGCGTCTGCATCAACGACGGCGTCGAGGGCCACGGCGATTTGCAAGGTCACGTCGTAGTTGGCGAGGGCTTCACGCAGGCTTTGCACATCGACGTGCGGGCTCGCCAACAACAGGCACGACGTCGGTGCGCGCCTGCCGTGCCCAACAACGGCACTGGCAACCTCGACACCGCGGCGCATCCGCCGCACGTGGGCGCCGACACACCGCAGTGCCGTGAGCTGACGCTCGGTGCTCGCGCAGTTCACCAGCGTGACGTCGGTGGCCTGCGCACCCAAGCGCTCCGCGGCGATGGCGCGCGCGTCGGCCGCCTCGATGAACGCCGCCGCATGCACGGTGACGCAGCCGGGCACCGCGCGCGCCGCCAGCCGGGCAAGCACACCGAGCGCACCCGGCCTGGTGTGCACCACCACGGGCGCGCGCAGTGTCGCCGACGCCCGCACAAGCGCCGCCGTCAGTGCGCTGAGCGTGCGCCCCCGTGACAACCACGTGGCCTTCAACGCCGCGACCCGCATGACCTGACCGGTCAGCGCCATTGCCGATGTGTCAGTCGTTGTGTCGGTCGTGATGACGAGGTGGCGTCGAGTTGGCGAATCGAGCGCGCCAATGAGCGCCACGAGCGGGTCGTCAACACGCTCGACCACGTGGATGACGCCACTCACGTGCGCCACCGCGCGCCGTCGTGCTTAGCCAAGGCTGATGCGCGCGATGGGCTGGATGTTCATCTCTGGGCTGAGCTCTTGGTACGACAGCACCGCGAGGTGCGGAAACTCGAGCTCCACGAGCTTTCTAAAATAGCGGCGAATCTCCATGGTGGTGAGCACCACCGGCTGCTGCGCGCTGGGCGGGAGGTTGCCGACCTCGTTGCGCACGGCAGCGAGGATCTCTTGCGTGATCTCGGGCTCGAGCGCCAAGTAGCTGCCCGACGACGTGTGCTGCACGGAACTGCGCACGGTCTCTTCGATCTGCGGGTCGAGCAAGTACACGATGAGCGTCGACTGGCCGCGCGTGTACTTGTGCGAGATGTAGCGCTTGAGCGCCGCGCGCACGTACTCCGTG
>JAYTVG010000458.1:0-1660 GCA_043744135.1 Deltaproteobacteria bacterium
TGTGTCGGGGATGCTGAACGTCACGCGCTACTACAACTGCGTCGCATCGTCGTCGCTGATGCACAAAGCCAGCGCCCTCGCGCGTGCCTACGCGTGGCAGCGCACCGCGATGGGCGCACCGATCGCATCGCATGCGCTGCACGCAGCCACCCTTGACGCGCTCGAAGCCGACGCCGCCGGCGCCACCGCAATGGTCCTTGAGATAGCCGCCTTGCTCGGCGCGCAAGAACACGGCAGCGCCACCGACGTGCAGCGCAAACGACTTCGCGCCTTGGTGCCCATCGCCAAGCTCACCACCGGCAAGCAAGCAGTGGCGGTGGCGTCGGAGGCGCTCGAGTGTTTTGGTGGCGCGGGCTACATCGAAGACACCGGCTTGCCGTCGCTGTTGCGCGACGCCCAGGTGCTGCCGATCTGGGAGGGCACCACCAACGTGCTGTCACTCGACGTGCTGCGCGCCGAAGCAAAAGACGGCGCGTTGAGTGCGCTGCTGGCCGACACCGGCGCGCGGATCGCGAGCTTGAAAGAACACGTGCCTGCGCAGGGGATGGTGCCGCTCGCCGCCACCTTCGACGCCCTCACTTCCATGGTCAAAGAAGCGTCGACGCAAGATCCACGCGTGATCGAGGCGCTAGCGCGTCGGGTCGCGTTGACGCTCGGCTACGTCGTACAAGCGCTGCTGCTCGGCGAGACCGCCGCCGTCGGTGGTGACCCCGAGCGGCGTCGGTTTGTGACGCTGGTGCGCACGCGTTTGTGCGGGCCGCTCGGTTAACCTGCGCCGCGTCGCTTGGGGTTACCAGCCGCCCGAGCTGCCGCCGCCTGCGGCGCTCGCACACGCGCCGACGTTTGCGACTTGCACGCCCTGTTGCGTCGCGGCGCATTCACTCGTGTAGCCGCTGGCGTCGCAGCCACACACCGGCGATCCGTCGTCGACGCAGTCGGTCGGGGCGACGAAGTCAGCGGTCGCGACGCAGTCGGCGCCGTTGTATTTTTCGTCAGCCGCGCATGTGCAGTCAGGGTCGCTGTTGTTGGCGCGACACGCCGTCAGGAGCACTGCACACGCGCACATTGCCAAGCACAGCTGCGACCGCACTAGGCCGCTTCCTTGGCAAAATCCGTCAGGTGCGGCGTGCCGACAAACGCGAGGTACGCGTAGATCTCACCAATCGCAAAGCCTTGTCCCTTGAGGTGGGTGACGGCGGCTTTCACCTGGTCGGCGGTCATCTGCTGAAAAAACGTGGGCTCCTCGTCGACGAGGCCGTTGTCGTTTTTGATGTTCAAGTGATCAAGCGTGGCCTTCAGCAGGGGACGCTTGGTGAACAGCCAGTTGCGCACAAGCTCTTCGCAAAGACGGTTTTCGTTGTCGCTGTCCGCGCCCTTGAGGCGCTCGTGGAGTTTTTTGGTGCGGTCTTCAAGCTTCCCGTGCACACGCATGCCGATCGATTTTTTGGCTTTGATGCCGAGGCGTTGAAACAGCGTCTCCCGAATCTTGCGCGGCGAGGTCGCCACCAACTCCGCGAACGTTTCGTCGGCCATCTTCGCGACAATGTCGATAAACTGCATGGGTCTCTCCGGCCGACGTCATCCGCGGCGATTTTGTATGCGTCCGCGAACGTCGCGGGTCAATCCCGAAGTCCGCTGTCAATCGCCCGCGCGGGGATTC
>JAYTVG010000459.1:0-5270 GCA_043744135.1 Deltaproteobacteria bacterium
GCAAACCGGTGGCGGCCTTCGGGACCCGTCAGCGTCAAAACCGGCGTGTCGGTCTTGGCCTCTTCCGCGCCTTCGATGCGCACCAAGTAGCGCCCGACCTCAACAACGTCACCACCGTTGAGCGCGCGCGGTTCTGAGATCTTGTTGCCGTTGACGTAGGTGCCGTTTTGGCTCTCCAAGTCGCGCACCCAAATGGCGGCGCCGCGTTTTTCAATTTGCGCATGCCGCCGCGAAAGCGCGCGGTTGTCCAAGTGCAAATCGCATTGCGGGTCGCGCCCGATGCTCATCGTGGGGCCCTTGAGGGCCACCCGCAAGATCTCCTTGTTGGCTAACTCGACGACGACCTCGGCCACGGTGAGCGCCTCCTGATCCGTGGCATAGCACGATGTCATCGCGACGGTTAGAAACCGGCCGCCTCGAAGCCGGCCGTTTGATGCGTACCACCCGGCGATGGGCATCGGTGGCTACGGCTTCGTGGCGCAAGCTGCTAACTGCGCATTATGAAGCGCGATCCCCGCGACACCATCGCTCGCCAACTGGTGCTGCCGCAGGTGGGGGCTGAGGGGCAGCGCAAGCTCGCAGCGGCCCGGGTGCTCGTTGTCGGTTGCGGTGGCTTAGGGGCACCCGTCGCCACGTATCTTGCTTGCGCCGGCGTCGGTCAGCTGCATGTGATCGACGACGACGTCATCGAAGCATCCCACCTGAACCGCCAAATGCTGTTTGGCGTGGCGGATCTCGGCCGTAAAAAAGCCGAGGTGACAGCCGCGCGCATCGCGCACCAGCTGCCGCAATGCGACGTCACCCACAGCTGCGAGCGCGTTGTGGCGGGAGCGGTGCGCGCCGTGGTGCGCACCGCCGACGTCGTCATGGACTGCACCGACGGCATGCCCACGAAGTTCCTGCTCAACGATGCATGTGTCGCAGAAGATCGGCCGCTGGTGCACGGTGCAGCGACCGCGTGGTCGGGCCAGGTGCTCGTGGTGCCGGGGCGATTGGGGCCGTGCCTGCGGTGTTTGTTTGAAGCGCCGCCGCCCAGGGGGGCGATGCCGACGTGCCGCAGTGCTGGGATCTTAGGTGCGGTGACCGGCGTCGTCGGCAGCACGATGGCGCTTCAGGCCATCAAGCTCATCCTCGGCGTGCCCACGCTGGTCGGTCGGTTCATGGCGTTAGATCTGCTGACCGACACGCAGCGCACGGTGTCATTTGATCGTCGCGGCGCATGTGCCGCGTGCGGGGACGCACCGCACGCGGACGCCCGCCACGCCGCCAACTACGACACCGACGCCGACGGCTAAAGCACCTCGCCGTTCATCTGCATCGCGCCATCCGCCCCGATACGCAGCACAAACGTGCCGAGCCCAACGCGCGCGCCCGGCGGCCACACCGTCGGCCCGCCGCACCGATCCCCCTCGGCCACCATGCCGCTGCCCGTCGCAAACACCGACACGCCAAGCGTGCTGAGCGTCTGCGCCACCAACGTCGCCGGATGGCAGTACGGGTTGTCAGTGCCGAGCGACACCACAATGGCGCGCGGATCAAACGCGCGCAGCGTCTCGAGCCTGGACGACGTCGCGCTGCCGTGGTGTGACAGGTGCAACACATCGACACGCCCGATGACGCTGGCGAGTTGGCCCTCGACGTTTTCATCGCCTAGTCCGCCGCCGGTGAGGTCGCCGGTGATGAGCACGGTGCGCCCGCCAAACGCCACGCGCACCGCGACGCTGCGTTCGTTGTCGACGTCGATGGCGGGCATGCGGCCGCGGCCGACGTCGCCGTCGGTGGCCACCACGGTGACTTCAGCGGGGCCAAGCGCAATGGTGTCGCCGACATGCGCGAGCGCGAACGGCCACGCCGCGAGGCGACGCGTGTCGGCGCACAGCAGCGAGTCGCAGCTGCCGTCGTCGATGTAGGTCAAGCGGGTGGCGGGCACGACGTCATCGGTGGTGCCAGGGGTGTGGTCGGGGCCCGCCAGCACTTCTTCAATGCCGCCCAAATGATCCGCGTCCGTGTGCGACAGCACCACGGCGTCGAGGTGTCCTTGCGCGTGCGTGCTAATCGCGTCGCGCACGACTTGTGCGGCATCGCGCGGGCCGCCGTCAACCAACAACGACGCACCACCGGGCGCGATGATGAGGGTGGCGTCACCTTGGCCCACGTCCAAAAAAAACACCTGAAGCTGCTGCGACGACACTTCGACAGCCCCCACGGCGCGCGCCTCGGCACCTGACGCGCGCGCCAGTAGGTCGTAGACGCCATCGGGCGCGGCGCTTGGGATCGTGGCGGTCGCGCGGGTCTCGCTCGTCAAGGCGACCGCGCCCAACGACACTTCCGTGCCGGCGTGCACGAGGGCGAACTGTGTTTGGGCCAAAAAGCCCGCGCCGTCGATGCTGAGCGTGCCGCCAGCGACGGCGACCGCGGGGGCCACGTTGTCGATGCGTAGGCCGTTACACCCTGCACATCCCGCACAGACCAACGCGAGCACCAACGGCCACGAGGGCATCCAAGCGACGTGGGATGCTCGATACTGCAGCGCTGGCGTCACTTCGAAACCATCTTTGCACCATACAGGGTCGGCGCTTTGGCGCCATCGGTCGCGCTGGATCGCGTGGGCATTGATGCCGCCGAAAGCTCCGACTAGACCCGCCACCGCGTGATCCTTTTTGGCTTCGTCTTTGCGACCAGCATCCTGCTAGGGCAGGGCAGCGCGTCCGTGTTGAGCGCTACCGGCGCAGTCGACGTGCGCCACTATCAAGCGGTGGGCAACCTGCCCGACGAGCCCATCACTGCGGCGGCCGTGCTGCCCACCGACGACGACGTTTTGTTCGCTGGCACCGATGGTTTTTTGTTTCGCAGCGACGACGGTGGCGAAACATGGCGACCGGTGTTGTCGTTCGCGCGCGGCATCAGTGGCGACGACACCAACGATACCCGCGTCGGTGCCGCCGACGACGCCTCTGACTACGGCGCGGGCGCGAGCGCAGCGGCCCCCGCGGTCGATGTCGTCGACGACATTGGCGTTGACGCAGTGGACCCTGCAGATGCGCTGACCGATCCTGTCGCTGCAGCCGGCGACGGCGTCGACGATCTGCCAGACGGCAGCGCCGCGTCCGTGACCGATGCGGTCGCTGCGTGGCCGCGCGTGGGGCCCGGGGTGCGCACCATCGCGTTTGGTCGCGGACAGCCAGGCATGATGTACGTCGCCACCGCGCGCGGGTTGTTTCGTAGCGCCACGCGCGGTGATTCGTTTGAGCGCGTCACGCTGCCGGGTGGCTCGCTCGACAACGACACCCGTGACGTCGTGTCTGACCCGCAACGCCCCGGGCGGTTGTTTGTGGCGACGGCGGGTGGGTTGCGCGTGTCGAGCGATGGCGGTGCGAGCTTCGAGGCCGCTGACGGCCGCGCCGGTGTGGCGCCGTCGCTGTGCCTTGCCACGGCTGTCGTCGGCAGCGACGTGCACATTTTACTCGGCACCGAGCGCGGATTGTTTCGCTCGACGGACGCAGGCGCGAGTTTTTTGGAGATGCTGCTGCGTGGTGCGCCGGCGCAAGTTGACGTCGGCGCTGTCGCTATCGCACTCGATGGCCAGATCAGCTACGCGGGCACCGCGACGGGACTCTTTGCGGGCGAACGCGGCTCACCGATCTTGGAATCCTACGGCGGCATCCCGCGCAGCCCCGTGCTCGCAGTGTCACCCGACCCCCGCGCCCCGCGTGCCGTCATGCTTGGCGTCTTTGGGCGCGGCGTGATGTTGTCAAAAGATGCCGGCTTAAGCGTCGTTGATCGCCTCGACAATGTGCCGAGCACCAATGTCGTGGGCTTCGCGCGGCCTAGCAAGGACGCAGACGCGCTGTTGGTCGCCACCGACCGCGGCTTGTTTCGCTCGATGCCGGGGTCGGGCGTCGTCATCAAGCCTTCGGGTTTGGCTGCGCTGCGTGCAAAATGGGCGACGGAGCCAAGCCTCCCAGAGGTCGTTTTAGCTGCGCTGCGGTTCGCGTCGATGGATGCCGAAGCGTTCGTGGGGCTACGCACCCGCGCGCGGTGGTCCAAAGTGCTGCCGCAACTGCGGACCCTGGCGTCGGTGCAGTACGGCACGCAGACCACCGCGCAGTACATCGTGCGCGCCGCCGACAACTTGCCGCCGGGCGTCGACCCCACCACCGACAACACCGATATCTATGGCAACGCGACGTTCTCCGTCGTCACCCCCAGCCAAGGCCTCGATGTGTTCGCGTACGCCACGCTGACGTGGGACCTCGATCAAATCGTGCTCAACGCCAACGAACTGACGCTCGCCGGCGACAACACCGCCTACGTCGACGGCCAGCGCCGCATCATCAACCGCGTGCGCGAATTGTTTGTGTCGCGCCGTCGGGCGATGGCGGAGTTGGCGTCGACTCAGCGCAGCGCGGATCGCAAAGGCACGCGCAAGCGGGTCGGCGACGCGCTGAAGATCGACGAGCTCACCGCCGAGCTCGACGCCGCCACCGGCGGGATGTTTGCCGCGCAAATGTCCGACGTGGGCGTGTTTGCCGACAGCGCTGACAGCATCAGCCTCGGGCGCGGCGACCTGCGCAAAAAACCTCAGGGCGCTCACTAGCGCACGTGATCACCGCAGATTTTGCAATGCTCGATGGGAGGAAATGATGGCTCAGCTCAACAAACTCGTGATCGCCTTGATGCTCACCGCCGCGGTCGCGGTCTCGGCGCAAGAGATGGTCGACCTCAACACCGCGACGCGCGAGCAGCTTGAGGCGTTGCCGGGTGTGGGTGCGAAGATCGCCAGCGACATCGTGCGGGAGCGCGACGAAAACGGAGCTTACGGTTCCGTCGACGAGTTGCAGTCGCGCGTCCCCGCCGTGACCGCGAGTGTGTTTGGCAAGGTCAAAGGCCAACTCAAGGTGGGCGCTGAGCAGCTTGTCATCAAAGAGGGCACAGTGGTCTCGGGTGAAGTCGTCAACAACGTGTTGATGCGCTACGCGGGCGAGCCCACCGTGCGCGAGGTGCAAGCGCAAGCGGTCGACTACGTCGACGTCCACCCTGACGTCGTCAGCTCGTGGCGTTGGCGTGCGCGCGCCAGCGCCTTGGCGCCGAAGTTTGACATCACCGGCCGCGGCCAACTGGGCACCGGCTTGCGCACCGTGACCAACCTTGATGCGCAAGCCGCCGAGATCAAAGCGGCCGACCAACAAAACACCGGCACGCTGATCGCGGGTGCCACCTGGAACCTCGACGAGATCATCTTTAACCCCAACGAGATGAACGTGGCGCGA
>JAYTVG010000460.1:0-1653 GCA_043744135.1 Deltaproteobacteria bacterium
CGTGCCGATGTGGTGGTGATGAACGGGACCTCCATGCGGCGGTACCAGGGCTCCAGCACCCCGGGCACCTTCACGGTGGTGGGCAACGCCACACCCAACGGCACCGGTGCGGGTGTGCCGGTGGTGTTGGGCACCAAGGTCATCACTGCGGGCGCGCGCTTGCGGGTGTACGACGCGTTTTACAACACCGCGCCCGCGGGCTTCCCCTCCACAGAAGTGTTCGGCCAAGAGGGTCTCGCGGCGAGCGTGACGTTGCCTGGTGCAACATCGCGCGCGGTGGCGTTTAGCGACAGTGGCGGCAGGAAGCTCGTTGCTGTGGTGGTCTCGGGCAGCACCACGGTGCAGGTCTACCTGCTGACGGACAACATCGTGGGCACCGCGCGCAGTTTGGTTGTGGGAGCGTTTGGCACGTTCACGTCTGGCGCAGCCATCACGGACCTCGTGTTCAACCCGGCAGACGACATGTTGGTGCTGGCGCGCGCGGATGGCTTTTTGCAGATGGTGCAAGTGCGCAACACCGTTCCGTTGTTCGCTAGCGTCGTCAAACTGCCGCCCTTTGCGCCCGATGCGGTGACCCCGCGCGATATGTTGGCCCGCATCGCCGTGGGCCCGCTGGTGAACAACGCGCCCACCGTGGCGGTCACCACCGTCAAATCGGAAGACCTCTGGATTGTGCCGTACACTGTGGCCGGTGGCTGGCAGCCGAGCAAAGTGGTGCGCGCCACATTTGACAGCACCGACCCCGTCGTCGGTCCGCAGTTTAACCGCACCGCTGCGGCAATCGTGATGGGCCAGTTCAACGACGACACGCTGCTCGACGTCGCGGTGCTCGACAGCACCACCGGCAGCATCATGATCGTGCGCCAACAACCTCCACCCGTCGCCACGTTCATCAGCGCGAGCGCCCACGGCATGATGCCGCTGGCGTTTTTCAAAGACGCCGCCAACACCCCCATCTTGGGCAGCATGCTGAGCACGAGCTTTGTGGAGATGTCGCGCTACGGTCGCTTGCTGTCTGAACGCGAGCGCCTCATCAACGCGAAACGCGCGCCGGTCGATGGGTTTCGCGATGTGGCGGGCGCTGTGGCGACTCAGGGCCGCATCCGGCATATCGACGTGCGGGCCACTGGGAGGCCGCGTCCACACAGGGCGCAGGCTTTGTCTACGGCGGGCGCATCGCGTGGGTCGCAAGCACGTTCATCCCCACGCCGCTGTGCTTGTTTCCAGCGCCAGCGCTGCCGGCGGTCACGCTCTATGATTTTTGGGCGTCAGCGCTGTTGCTGCTGATTGCTCCAAACACCCCAACAGACCCGGTGTGCACGCTCGACAATGTGCTGCTCGGCGACCCTGGGTCACGCCCGCGCTTTTTGCTTGCAGGGCTCGGTGCCGGTTTGGACTTCATCGGCTCGCACATGACAGCAGACGCGGGCCACCGCAGTGCGGTGGCGCTCAACGCCGTGATGCGCGCCGCCATCGCAGACGCTGATGCAGCGATGAGCCCCTGCGACGGCCACATCTACTTGGATGTGGCCGGCCACTCGCGCGGCGCTGCCATGGTCAACCAGTCCTTGCGCTTTGGTTTAGGCACGCGCTCGACGTACAATTTTGACACCTCCTTGACGCTGTTGGACGGCATCGATGCCACCGAGACCG
>JAYTVG010000461.1:0-1653 GCA_043744135.1 Deltaproteobacteria bacterium
TGACGTCGATGTGTTTGTGGACGGTGTGCTCAGCTACAGCGTCGCCGGCTTGCGCGCCACCTCAGGTGAGGTGCAGCACACCGTCCCAGCCGAGCTGCCGTCGGGTGATGTCACGTGGTCGGTGCGTGGTCGCGACTTGATTGGCGCTGGGCCTGCAGCCCTAGGAGCGTTTCGCATCGAAGCGTTCGTCCCCGATGACGCAGGCGTCAACGTTGATGCTGGTGTTGTGGGCGAGGGTGAGGGCGAAGGCGAGGGCGAGAACTTGCCACCGGTGGTTGGCGACGTCGGCGGCGATTTTCAACCGCTCAACCCCAGCTGCGGCGGCTGCGCACAGACCAGCGGCAGCGACGTGTCGCTCGGCATCGGAGTGTTGCTCGCGCTGCACCTCAAGCGCCGGGGGCGTCAGCGCCAGCCGTAGGGAAATGGATGCTGACGATCTCGCCGCCTTCGTGCGCCCTCGAGACGGTCGCGGTGCATTGACGGGTGGTTGCGTCGAAAACGCCCAGCGTGTCAAAAACAGCGATGCCCTGTATCTACGGGCGCATGGCAAACGTCACCAGCCTCGACCACATCGCGATCGCGACCGACAACCTCGACGAGAGTTTGGCGCTGTTTGAAAAAGCGCTCGGCATCCGCTGCGAGCACATCGAGGAGCTGCCTGACCGCGGCATTCGGGTGGCATTTTTGCCGGTGGGCGCCACCCGCATCGAGCTGGTGACCCCGATGCGCCCTGACAGCGAGGTGAGCGCGTTTTTGCAAAAGCGCGGCGGCGGCATTCACCACATCGCGTTTAGTGTTGTCGACGTTGACAAAGATGTGGCGGAGCTGAAAAGCGCCGGGGTGCGCATGGCGCAAGATCCTGCACCAGGCGCACACGGCTGTCGCGTTGCATTCGTGCATCCCAAGGCGACCGGCGGCGTTTTAGTGGAGCTGTCGACGCCGCCCAAGGCCGGTCACTAATACGCCATGCCGTCACCGCGCGGGGCAGGGACCGGCGCGTGTCGTTCGCCGCCGATCGGGTTGCCTTTGTAGGCGCGGTCCCATGCAGCCAGCGTCGCGTTGGTCGTCGCAATCGAGCCCGCGATCCAAGAAATCGGGATGCCGACGCAGGTCCAGCTCGTCAGCACCATGCCCACGTACGTCGACGCATACGGCACTGCGAAACTGGTCACCACATCGCCGGTCAGTTCGGGGCGGTTGTCGAGCAACAACAGCGGCATCCACAACGCGCCAAACGGCAGGAATAGGGTCGCGAGCATCGTCGGGATCCAAGCAGATTCGACACGCGGATCGACGTCGCCAAGTGAAAGCGCGAAAAAGCGATCGAAGCCGGACGGCGGTGCGCGCTCGTAGGAGGCCTCGGTGTCGGGGCGCGCGGCCTCGGCCACAGCGTCATGTTCTTCAGCGGTGCGGTGGCCGTGGGCGGCGGGCAACATGACGGTGAGGGCGAGGGTGTAAAGCAACATGGCGGGCTCCTGTGGTCCCGCGTGTTGCGCGGGCATAGGAGCGATGTGCAGCCTCCGTGCCGAACGTAAGTACCTGAAAATAGTGGACGGGAGCGCGGTGTCGTTTCGCGGGCGGAACGCGTGGACCGCAGCGGCAATCCGCGACCGCACAATGGATTCACCGACCTTGGGAGGTGAACAAAGTAAT
>JAYTVG010000462.1:0-1652 GCA_043744135.1 Deltaproteobacteria bacterium
GTGCCGTCAAACGGCGGCGCTGAAGTGGCCACGAGCCACTTGACGTGACGCCACCAGCAGCGCATCGCGCGCCATGCTCATCGTTTGTGGGATTCCCTCGTGCAGCACCGTGAAAAAGGCCCGCGCGTGGCTCACCGCCCACCACGCGGTGCACACCTTCGTCGACCTGCGCCAAACACCGCCCAATCTCGCCACCGTGCAGCGCTGGGCCGCGGTGTTCGGCGTGCAAGCGATGAAAAACACCAGCGGCGGAGCCTACCGCGCGTTGCCCGAAGCGAAAGCTGCGTTCACCGATACGCACTGGATGACGCTGTTTGTGCGCGACCCCATGCTCATCAAACGTCCCGTCATCGAACGCGGCACCGACACCGAACCTGTGCCGGTGTTGGTGGGCTTTCGTGCAAGCGACACGCAGCTGCGTGCATTGTTGTTGTGAGCGGTTGACCACGGTGCATGGTCGCGGTGTGATCCGCAGATGAAGGTCAAAAACGCCGCCCGCGTCATCCGCACGATTGGCGCTCGCAACATCGACAACATCAGCAGCAATGTCGCCACCGCCAACGCACTGCCGAAAAACGCCGAAGTCGGCGCGGCAACCGGCCTTCTGTTCACCGACGCAGCAACCAAGCGCCCCATCGGCGACGCGCCCCCCGCGGGCAGTGTGCGCGGCGCGCGCGTCATGCTCACGCGCGGCACCACCGCCGTCGACACCAAAGGTGCGCCAGACATCGGCACCGCCAGCGCGAGCCGGAATTTTTTGACGAAGGTGGTGATTGAGCTGACGCGTGCGCGCGATCGCCTCAACGCAGATCTGCACATCAGCAAAGCCGAGTGGCGTCGTGTCAGCATGCCCGAGCGCCAAGCGGTGTTTGAGTTCGCATACCAAAAAGACGACGGCACCACCGCCACCACTACCGGCTTTCGCACGGTGTTTTCCACCATCCGCGGCGCTGGCAAAGGCGGACTGCGCGTGGTGCCCGACCTCGACGCGCACACTGTCAACGCGCTGGCGTCTGAGATGCCGGCGAAGACCGCCATCATGAACACCCCCGTCGGCGGTGCCAAAGGCGGCTTTTGCGCGGACCCAGGTCAACTCAGCGATGCAGAGTTCGCGCGCGCGATGCGTGGCTACGTCGATGGCTTGATGGACCACTGCCACGCGGAAGGACGCTTGGCGCTTGGACCCGCGATCGACGTGCCCGCGCCCGACGTCGGCACCAGCCACCCGCGCATCGCGTTGATGGACATGGCGGTCGACCAATACCTGCGCTGGTTGGTGACACACGACATCGCGCACGTCGGTGACCTCGACGTGCCGGCGGCGCTGCGCGACGTGTCACCAAGCGTCGACGGCTTGCAGACGCCGTTTGTCGATCGCTACCTCGCGCTGTTTGCCGACGGCCGCATCAACAACGTCGGGCTGCTCGCAACGTTCACAGGCAAAAGCGTCGCCAAAGGCGGGTCGCTAGGCCGAAACGACGCCACTGGCTTAGGCGTCGCACTCGCCACTCTGGAGGTGATGAAACAATCGGCGCTGCCGAGCGACGCGCAGCGCTTCACGGGGCAAACCGTCGCGGTGCAAGGCTACGGCAACGTCGGTCGCGGTGCAGCACTCGCGTTTGCCGACCTGGGCGCACGCGTGACGCGCATCG
>JAYTVG010000463.1:0-1651 GCA_043744135.1 Deltaproteobacteria bacterium
TGGTGACAAACCTTCAACAAAAAATTCAGTCAGTTGGGCGATGAACGACGCGTTCACCAAACTGCGACACTAGTTCGCGCGACGAGCCGCTTGCGGCAACACTTCGCCTTTAAAGATCCAGCATTTGCATCCGATGACGCCGTAGGTGGTCTTCGCTTCAGCAAAGCCATACTCGATGTCGGCGCGCAGCGTGTGCAGCGGTACGCGGCCTTCGCGATACCACTCGCGACGCGCGATCTCAGCACCGCCCAAGCGGCCGGCGACTGCGACGCGAATGCCCTTAGCGCCAAATTTAGTGGCGGTTTGGATCGCCTTTTTCATCGCGCGACGAAACGCGACACGGCGCTCGAGCTGTTGCGCGATGCTCTCGGCCACCAACTGCGCGTCCGTCTCGGCCTTGCGCACCTCGTGGATGTTCAAGAACACTTCTGACGCGGTGATCTTCTGCAGGTCTTTTTTGAGCTGCTCGAGTGAAGCGCCTTTTTTGCCGATGACGATGCCGGGCCGCGCGGTGTGCACGTTCACCTTGCACTTGGTCGCGGCGCGCTCGATGTCGACGCGCGAGATACCGGCTTGCTTGAGCTTGTCGGTGATATACGCGCGCAGCTTAATGTCCTCGTGGAGCCAGTCTGCGTAGCCCTTCTCACGGAACCAGCGCGAATCCCACGAGCGAATCACGCCAAGGCGAAAACCTGTTGGGTGGGTCTTTTGTCCCATCGATTCGTCCTACTTCTTCTCAGCGAGCGACACGTGAATGTGCGCGAGCTGCTTTTTGAATGGGGTGGCGCGGCCATGTGCACGAGGAAGAAAGCGACGCATCACGCCGGCTTTGTCAATCTGCACGTCGGCAACGATCAGTTTATCGAGATCCATTTTTCTGAAGTCGGCGTTGGCGACGGCAGAGTCGATGGCTTTGCGCAACAACGGTGCACCGGCACGTTGTTGAAAGTTCAACAGCGTGAGCGCTTCGTCGACCGGACGGCCGCGGACCGCGTCGGCCAGCACACGCACCTTGCGAGCGCTGATGCGCACCCCTTGCGTGTGCGCCTTTGCTGGACCTTCGGCGCGCGCCGTGCGGCGAGCTTGCGCACGCAGCTTGTCTTTTTTCGGCTTCTTGACGACGGCCGTTGCTGCGGTTTTAGGCGCAGCCGCGGTCGTTGCTGGTGTTGACGCAGCTTTTTTAGCAGCCATGACTTAGCCTCACTTCTTCGGGCCGGACGACGATGCCGCCGGCGCCTTCTTGTCTGCAGGGTGCGCGATGAACGTGCGCGTAGGCGCGAATTCGCCGAGCTTGTGACCAACCATGTTGTCGGTCACATACACAGGGATGAACTTGCGGCCGTTGTGGACCGCGAACGTCTGCCCGATGAAATCGGGAACGATCATGGAGCGGCGCGACCACGTCTTAATGACCTTGCGGTCTGCGTTGGCGGTCACTTTTTTCCACAAGTGGTGGTCGATGAACGGACCTTTTTTTACGGAACGCGGCATATCTGCTTAGCCCTTCGCGTTGCGGCGACGCACAATGAGGTTGTCGGTACGCTTGTTGTGGCGGGTCTTGTGGCCCTTGGTCGGAATGCCCCACGGTGTCACTGGGTGACGGCCACCGGAGGTCCGGCCTTCGCCGCCGCCGTGCGGGTGGTCGATGGGG
>JAYTVG010000464.1:0-1649 GCA_043744135.1 Deltaproteobacteria bacterium
GAACTCCACAACGAAGCGAGCGTGTGCATAGCGGGTTGCTGCGGCAGCGTCGTGCGTAAAGTGCTGGTGTTGCCGTGCCAAGATCAACAATCCACCAACATCGGCAGGCCACCAACGCATTTGCAAGCGCGCAACGTTTACTCGCTCCGCGCACACGCCTAACGTGCAGGGCATGGACGCCGTCGACGTGTTGGTGGTGGGTGCGGGAGTCTCGGGCCTCGCGTTTGCCAACGCGGTGCACGCGCAGCAGTCGCCGCTCGATGCAGGAGCCACCCGTCGCGTGGTGGTGTTGGAGCGCGCTCACGAGCCCGGCGGCTATTGCAAAACCGTCATGCGCGACGGCTTCGTATGGGACTACTCGGGACATTTCTTTCACTTTCGTCATCCCGACATCGCGCGCTGGCTGCAGGTACGCATGGCGCCCAACAGCGTGAGCACCATTATCAAGCGCGCGCGTGTGTTGGTCGCCGATCCGCGCGACCACGGCGTGCAACACGAGGTGGCGTTTCCGTTTCAGCAGCACACCCACGAGCTGCCGACGCCACTGCACGCGCGTTGCCTCGAAGATCTACGTGCCGCGATGGCGACACAGGCCGACGCAGCGTCGTCGTTTAAGGCGATGCTCACGCAGCGTTTTGGGCGCGCCATCTGCGAGCTGTTCTTGTTTCCGTATAACGAGAAGCTGTACGCATGCGACCTTGACACCCTCGAGCCCGATGCGATGGGTCGCTTTTTTCCGTCGGCGAACGCACACGACATTGTTGCACGCCGCATCGACGACAACGCATACAACACAACCTTCACATATCCGCGCGATGGCGCGATGGCGTACATCCGCGCGCTGTTGCACGATCTCCCCGCGCAAACTGTTCAGTGCCGTGAAGCGGTGGTGGCAATCGATCTGCAGCGCAAGATTGCGCGTACGACAACGCGTGCGTTCAAATACCACCAGCTCGTAACGTCGTCACCGTTGCCCGAGACCCTCGACAGCTGCGGCGTCAGCTACGACGCGCACGCGTTCACTGCCAACCAGGTGCTGGTGTTTAACTTGGGGTTTGACCGCAAGGGCCGACGCGACGTGCACTGGTTATACTGCGCAGACCCGACGCTAGCGTTTTATCGCGTGGGCTTTTACGACAACATGATCGGCATCGACGGCAGCGGTGGCAGCGACCGCATGAGCTTATACGTCGAGTGCGGGCAAGCGAGCGGTGCACAGTTAGATGTGGACGCGATGCGTGCGCGCGTGTTGGCGGATCTGTCGCGCATCGGTGTCGTCACCAACCAGCAGCTGGTGGCGCACCACCACGTCGTCATGAACCCTGCGTATGTGCATCAACACGCGCGCGGCTTAGCGGAGACTGCACGCACGCGTGCACTGTTGGCGGCGCACGACGTGCACAGCATCGGGCGCTACGGCGCGTGGACGTATTGCTCGATCGAAGACAACATCGTGCAAGCGCGCGAGCTCGCGGAGCAGTTGAAGCAGCGGTTGTGAAATGTGCCGCGTGCGCTACTGCTCAGCGATGACCAGCCGTACCGCTTGTGACCATATGCTTGTGTTGGCGATGTTGGGTGCGGTAGCGAGCTGTAAAGATCCGGTGCCGGCGAAGCGCTTCGTCGACGACACCCCTGCACCCGTCGTCGGC
>JAYTVG010000465.1:0-1647 GCA_043744135.1 Deltaproteobacteria bacterium
CGCCGCGAACGTCGTAAACTGCTTGAATATATAGGATTCTGGGCTGGCACGGTTTGAGGAATGAAGACTACGAACCCGGCGGCACAGCCCGCCACCACCAGGAGCGACACATGGGATTCTTCGACAACCTCAGCAAAAATATCGAAACCGTCAAACAGGGCGCGAGCAAGATCGCCGACGCCGCCAGCCACGAGGTCGATCGCGCGATGGACGAGACCCGCGAAAACATCACCAAGGACTGCGACGACATCGCGGGCGCCATCAAAAACCGCGGCTTCGTCGGCGGCGCGATTGAGGCGGCTGATGTGTTCAGCCCCGGCCACCAGTTCGCCAACGGCCTGGATGCGTGGAACGTGATTCCCGAAGACGAGTCGCTCAAGCAGCTGGTGTCGGCGGGCGTCAACATCGTCACGCCCAGCGGCGGGCTGGGCTTGTTGTTGGGCGCCAAAGACATCAGCGATGCCATCGGCGCCATCAAAACCGACAAGGGCCGTCCCGACCCGTTTCAAAACTGTCCGCCCGCGCTCGGTGCCGATTCGCCCGCGCACGTGCTGACCTACCCCGACGTGAGCAACATGCCGGGCTGGACCAAGCCGGAGTTCGATATGCCGCGTCTGTGGGCGAAGCCGTCGTCACCCGCACCCGGCGACATCTCGGTGTGCATGTACCCTGAAAACGGCGGCGACCAGCGCCCCCCGCCGCACTGCGGCAACGGCGGCGGCGTCCACGGCAACCCCGGCGGCAGCGTCGTCGGCTACGGCAGCATCACCGACGGCCTGATCAGCCGCATCGAGGACATCCTCGCGAAAGTTCGTGGGCAGCACAAAGCCAACCCGCAAGACGAGGTCGAGGCTGAGATCAACAAGATCCTGTCAAACCCCAACTTGTGCTTTGAGGACATGATCTTCGCGTTGATGCGCGCGGTCATGAAAGGCAGCCAAAAAGAAGCCAAGGCCATGTCCAAAGAACTGCGCGACGGTCGGGCAGGGGACAAAGAACAGCGCGCAAAGCTCGACGGCCAACTTGCGACCGCGCAAGAAAAGATGGCCGGCGCCGCACCCAACAGCAAAGAGTTCATGACCGCCCAAGGCAACGTCGAGGCGGCCCGCAACGCGCTCGCGGATTTCAAGTCCGACAAAGCGGACTCGCGCGCTGAGATGTTCGAGGACCTCAAAAACATCATGCAAAAGGTCGGCGAGATGCAGCAGGCGATGAGCAACGTGCTCAACTCGATGCACGAAAGCTCGATGGCTGCCATCCGCAACATCCGCTAGCTAGCTCCAAGCGGTGTGGTTCACGTCGAAGGGTCCCGCTCACACGCGGGACCCTTTGGCGTTTCATGCGTTCCACCTGCGAAACGCCACACGCAGCCAACTCCATCACCACGCCGGTTCGCCTTGGCATCGGTCTTGAAATCACTCCCGCATGGTTGCCGCTACCCTGCCGCTTGCACTCGCCCTCCCCGAACAGCGTCGCCGCTTGCGCGCGGACGGCAAGCACAGCCTGCTCGACGTCGCGGCTAAGTTCTGCGGCGACCAGCGCGTGCTGGCATTGCTGTGCGACGTCAACCCCACCGTGGCCGCAGCCGGCCTCATCCCGGTCGGGACCGTGGTGCTCGTGCCGACCTCTCGCGAACTGCGCACGTTC
>JAYTVG010000466.1:0-1647 GCA_043744135.1 Deltaproteobacteria bacterium
CCGGTGCGCGCCAAAATCTGCAACTCCAACGCGCCGGCACGGACTTCGGCTTTCTTCAAGTAACGGTTGCCGTCATCCCATTGCCCAGCGGACGCCACCACCTCGTCGTCGGTGAAGGTCCGGCCTAGGCCGCTCAACACCTCCACCTTCACATCCGACAACACCTTGCGTGACAAACTGAAGGTGTCGGCGGGGGTGGGGAGAGTGCCACCCCCATGGGCCAGCAGATCCGCTGCGCCTTTTTGCAACTCCGCTTGGCTGAGGTAGCCCGGGTTAGTCGCGTCGTGGGGAGCGCTGGCAATCACGAGCTGCTCCACCGTGGCGCGCGTGTCCAAACCGTTAGCGCGCAAGACATTTTCAGGCGTGAGGGCGCCCACACGAAATCCAGCAACCGTACGCGTCATTCTCGCTTATCGGTGGCGCTGCTGCGCGGTTGTGCGGAAACATGCGACATTCACGTTGAAACCTCAGCGGTGGCGGCTCCCCTGAGCAGACGCAGAAGCTGAGCAGACGCAGAAGCTGCAACGACAAGGGGCGTCGTTGCGGCAGGCCGAGGCCATCATCGCGATCCAAAAAACCCTTGCGGCGTTGGTGTCGATGCCGAACGACGACAACGAAATCATCAAGCGCCATGCTGACGACGACGCAATGTGCCGCTGGGCGCTGTGTGCTTGGCCTTGAGCGTGCCGCGTTCGAGCGTGGACCGACGACGACGGCCGGTGATGGCGAAATCGCGACCGCCGCCGCAGCGGGCGTTGTCGTCGTTGCAACGGCGGGTGATCTTCTCTCCGACCGCTTCGTCGACCGCGCCTGCCGAGGTCGTGCACGCGCTTGCGTCGCAGGGCACGTAGCTGGCGTGTGAACGGAGCAGGTACCGAATCCTGAACGACAACGACGAGGCCAAACACCGCCGCGCAGCGCCCGAGTTGATGGCGACGATGGCCGCCGTCGCGCTGAGTCGGCCGATGCACCATCTCAAGCAATCGGGCCGCGTGCGGAGCGCTGGTCAGCGCTACCTGACGCGCTACTTCCCGATGGCGTCGAAGTCCGCGTAGATCACGCGGCGAGCAGCGACGGCTTGTTCGAACCGTCGCGCGCAGCCGTGCAGCACGACGTGAGGAATGCGAGCACGTTGATGTCCTGCTTGCGCGCGGTGTGCGCCACGGCGCTTGGCGAACTGGTCGCCGCGCGCGCTCTGCGTCCCGAACGATCGGCTCGACGTCATCGCGGTCGACGAAGGTCCACAGCGCGGCGCGGTGCTCGAGAATGTCCGCCCATGATCCCGACACACCGACGATCTTCGCCGCGACGGCGCGCTCGACCGCGGCCTCGAATTGTTTGCGAACCGGCGCCATGCGCTCGCGAATTGCGCGCGCGTGGTCTTGCCCGTCTTCGCATCGTCCCACACCACGACGACGTACTCGAGCTCTTTGCCGGCGGCGCCGCGCCCGGACTTCTCCGACAACGCGATGAACTTGCGCAGCAGATGAGCCCAACAAATCTGGCGACGCTCCATCGTCCACAACGTCAGCGCCGTCGCGCGGTCGCTCACGACAATGCCGCGCTTGTTGTCGCCGAAGAGCGCGGCGAGCGTGTCGCGCTTGCCGTTTGCGAGGATCTTAAACGCCGTCGCCATTGTCGTTGCGA
>JAYTVG010000467.1:0-5225 GCA_043744135.1 Deltaproteobacteria bacterium
ACGCGCCGCGGCGGTCGCGGAGGATCTGGTCGCGTTGACGTCGTCGCTCAGCGCGCTGGACGTGAAAGATCGCGGCCTTGCCATCGACACCGTGTACGAGCTCAACGGCCATGCGCACGTTGCGGCCGCGCGCGTCGCGTTGATGGCGACTGACATGGTCGCGCCGCACCTTTGGCGTTACGCCAAAAGCGTGTGGAAGCGGGCGATGGTGCAAAACGACAGCGTCACGGTTGGCCTCATCGCTCACCGCGCGGAGCTGCGCGCGCGCGCAACCACCGGCACCTCCGCCACGCTCAAAAGTGGCTACGACGGTGAGCTGCGCACCGTGCGTGTGTTTTCGCCGGCGACCGCCAACTACGTGCGTCGTCGTGTGTGGCGCTGGCTCGCGACGCTCGCAAAGTCCACGCCGGATTTGTACGCCGTCGCGGCCGCCGATGTTTTGCTTGCGTATGCTGACGCTGACGACGTTGTGCAGGCGAAAAGCGCGCACGGCAAGGGCGGACACGCATCTGGTTACAGCTACGTGTTTCATCGGATCTTGCTCGGCGCATCGTCGCGCTATCGACTGAACTCGACGAAACTTTGGTACGTGCCCGTCGCGAAAGCCACGACCGCGCCGGTGGGGGCGCGCGAGGAGATGTTTGCGCCGTTGTGGGACCAAGCGCCGCGCGCGTATTTGCGGTTGCTCGCCCACGCACGCCACGCTGCTGTGCAGACCTTCGCCGTCAGCGCCGTGTTGTCGCGGCACAAAGACGTGTTGCGCGAAGCCACCGCGAGTGAGCTGGTGTCGATGGTGGGCAGCGACGACCCGCGCATCGTCGACATCGGCATCGGTGAGTTGCGCCGCCGTTTTGACCCGCACAAGCCTGATTTGCGCCTGATCCTCGCGCTGTGTGACTCGGCCAGCGACACCGTGCGAGGCCACGGCATCATCTGGATGAACGAGAGCGCGACGTTGTGGATGCGCGCCGTCGACGACGTCATGCTGTTTTTGTGCGCGCGCCATGCGCAGTCCGCCGACAGTGCAGCACGCCTAGTGCGCGCCGGCGCCGCCACGTTGAGCGCGCCGTTTCGTCAAGCGCTCGCAACCCGTGTCTTGGCGCAGCTCGAACTTGTTGAAGCGTTTGAGGGCGCGCACGTCGCACTTGCAGACGTCGCGGTGCACGTTGTCCTCGACGAGGTGGTGGCGCAGATGCCGATCATGCGGGCGTTGTCGTTTGTCAACAGCGCGAGCGATGCGGCGCTGTCGGTGGGGGCGGCCGTGCTTGCTCGCAAAAGTGGCGCCGTCGATGTGTTAGGTCTCACGCGCGTGGTGTCGTTGTGCAACCACGACAAGGTCGTCGTCAGGAGCGCCGCACTCGCCTTGTTGGCTGGCGGCATCGACGATCTCAAACGCGACCCGTCGCCGTTGTTTTCGCTGGTAGACAGCGATTGGGCGGATGTGCGCGTCGCCGCCATGACACTGCTCGAACAGGTCGACGTGGCAACGCTCGGCATGGCCGGCCTGCTGGGCTTGGCTGACTCGACGCGCGTCGACGTGCAGTCGCGCGCGCGCACGTTGCTTGACCGGGCGCTGCCGCAACTCGACGTGCACGAACTGCTAGGTGCCCTGGCGCAGCACCCTGGGCGGGTTATGCAAGCGTATGCAGTTGACCTCGCCAAGCATCACCTCAAACCTGGCTTTGTGCGTCTCGCAAAACTTGAGCCGTTGTTTCGCAGCGTGCTGTTTGATGCCGGCGCATCGCGGCGTGTTCGGCGCTTTGTGATCGATTTGCTCAAGGCGCGCGGCCAGCTCGACGAGGCGCAAGCAGAAGTCGCCGCGCACATCCTTTCGGATTTCGTGAACACGCGGACCCAGATCGACCGTGATGATGCAGTGATGGCCCTTACGCAGCTGAAGTTGGCGTTTCCGCACGTGCAGTCCGCACTGTCAATTGTTGCTCAAGCATCTTCACACCGGGCATCAACATGATGGTGCACACGCAATACCACGGGCGCAGTGGCGTCGAGACTGGCCTCAACCACGGTAAGGTCGGCCTCGCGACTAACCTGTTGCGCGAAGCGACGTTTTTTAAAGCAGAGATCGCGCGTCCGTTGGTGTTGCGTGAAGCGCTCGGCGCACTGCACGGCGTCGTCGTGAGTGACTTTCGCTTTAAGCCTAAAGATCGCGTCGCGTTTAAGGCTTGGCTCGCGGAGCAAGACGTCAAGTTCCTGCGCTCGCTCAAAGGCAAGAGCATCGAAGCTAAAGCCGAACTCGAAAACGTCGAGGTGGCGTTGGAGCAGCTCAACAAACAGCGCGAGCAGTTGCGCCAGCCGTTTTATCGCGCACGGCAAAAATATGCGGAGTGGGTGTACCACCACCAATACGAGCTCAGCTATTTGTATGATCCCGTCATCACGGTGCACCCCGACGAAATCTTTTTTGAAGCGTTTTCGCAGGATGAGTCGAGCTATGCGCGCGTGGGGGCACGACACCAACTGTTTGCGGGCGTCGATGAGATGAACTGCGGCACCACGAACATCGACTTTTCGGTTGGGCTCGCGCGGCAGCTCGACCGCATGCGCGACTACCGCCGCACGCGCTTGGACATCGCCCCCGGCGGCCTGGCTGTGGATGTCGGTGGCGGCGTGCACATCGAAAAAAAGATCGAGCTGCCGCAAAGCTGGGTGCAGGGCTTTCACCAGGTTCAGTCGGTCATGACCATGGGGCTCGTCACGTTCACAATGACGCCCGTGGACATGTTGAATATTGTCAAAGTGTTGAACCAGCGGCGCACGCGCACATCCCCGCGTGCGCTGCGCTACGAACTGGTTGTCGGAAAGCGCATCCGCGTGGTGTTTGAGCCCTGGGAACTGCCGATCGAGCTGTCTACCGTGTGGCGCGGCGACAAGGACGTCATTGTGCGGACGTGGGGAAGGGATCGCCTCAAATCGTTGGCTCGTTTGTTGCCGACCGCAAGCTGCGTGCGTGTGCACCTCGCGGGCCTCGGCTTGCCGTCGATCTACGTCGTCGACATGGGGGAGCTGAGCTTCACGTTGGCGTTGTCAGGGTGGACCGACAATGACTGGGCCGGCGGGGCGAAGTTCGATCTGCTTGCGCGTCGGCTCAACGGCACGTCGAGCGACTTGCTGTCCACCTACGCTGCACTCAAGACCGTGCGGTTCGCGAGCGATATCGAGGTGGCGGGTAAGACCGGCCTGGGCGTTGAAAAGGCCCGCAGCGCGCTGTCGTATCTGTGCCAAAGCGGACGCGCGATGTTCGACGTATCGCGCGGCGTGTACCGCCACCGCGATTTGTTCTCGGATGCGTACTCACTCAAAGAAGCCGAGCACGCCATCAGCAATGTGCTCGAGCAAAACAACCCCCACGCCAAAGAGGCGCGCGCCATTTTTGCGAGCGACAACGTGCGGATCATTGCGCGCCGCCCGGTGCCGACCGGCTACAAGTTGTCGGGGTCGGTGCTCGGTAGCAAAGGCGAGCGCGTACGGCCGCAACTGCACGTGGATGCCGAGGGTAAAATTATGGAGGGTGTGTGCACGTGCGCGCACCATAAAAGCCACCAACTCACCAAGGGTCCGTGCGAGCATCTGTTGGCGCTGCGTTTGGCGCATATGGATAAGCTCGGCGCTGACGACGTCAAAGTGCATTGAACGGTCGGTGAAATCGTTTCAGAAAGGAGCTCGGGTCGAGGGAGAACGCAAGGTGCGACTGTTCTAGCAACCGCGCGGTGATACGCCGCGCATGCCGGTATGCCTGACATTCGTCACGCGCACGTTGTTCACCCGAGAGTAGACGGTGGTGAGGCCTGCTGCTGGATGGATCGCGCCGCGATCCGCAGTCCACCACCACCGTCTACTCTCTTTAGTGCAACGCGCACGTCAGGAGCATGTTCGTAGTTGGCGTGCTTTGCGTTCTCCCTCGACCCGAACTCTCAATGCCGTGGCTCAACGGTTGGTGACTCCTTCAGTGGCGGATGACGCGTGACCGACGGTAAAACAAAATCGGACAAGCAAAAGCTCTGGGACCAAATCGCGTCTCGTCCCGATCACCTCGTGATCGCGCGTATGCGTGTGAACGGCTTTTGGCCCGCGGACATGGGGTTGCCGGAAGAGTCGCGCGCGATCCAGGTCGAGCGCCAACAGCTCGAGGTCGATCGGCAAAAGCTGTTGCGCACGGCGCTGGCAGTCAAAGACCCCGAGGGTGAGCTCGCGAAGGAGCACCAACGTCGCATCGAAGAGAGCCGCAAGCGCCGTTTGGCGGCCAAGGCCGAGCGCGAGACCGCCCGCACTGCTGCGCGCGTCGCTTGGGCAAAGACGCGTGCGCAAACACTCGTGCACGCGGGCGTGGGTGTCTCGCAGCACCTGCAGCAACAACACAGTGACGTCGAGCGTTTGACGCACGGTGGTTTGCCGATCGCGCACACGGCGACGGATCTGGCACTCGTGATGGGCATCGAGCTGCGAACGCTTCGGTGGTTGACGTATCACCGGCGCGGCGCGGCGCTCGTGCACTACCATCGCTACGATGTGACTAAAAAGTCTGGCGGATCGCGGGGAATCTCGGCGCCAAAAAGGCAAATCGCGAGCGCCCAGCAGTGGCTGTTGCAGTGCATTTTGAGCAAGATTTCGGTCGACACCCACGCACACGGCTTCGTCGCGCACCGATCGATCGTCACGAATGCCACGCCGCACGTGAACAAAGCTGTCGTCGTCAACATGGACCTCAAGGAGTTCTTTCCGTCAATTGGCTTTCGACGTGTGCGCGGTTTGTTTGAGCGCATTGGCTACTCAGGGCAGGTCTCGACGGTGTTTGCGCTCTTGTGTACGGAGCCACCGCGCGTCGCCGTCACCGTCACGACGGACGGCGTAGTCGGCAAGGTCTTGCATGTTGCGCTCGGCGAACGGCAGCTCCCGCAAGGGGCGTGCACCAGCCCGGCGATCACGAACGTGTTGTGCAAACGACTGGACAAGCGCATGGCCGGAATCGCGCGCAGCATGCATTTCAACTACACGCGCTACGCCGACGACCTGACGTTTGGCGGCGACACACCGGACGCATGCAAGGTGTTGTTGGCGCGTGTTCGACGCTGCATTGAAGACGAGGGTTTCGTTGAAAACGAGGACAAGACCCGCGTCATGCGGCGAGGTCGGCGCCAAGAGGTGACTGGCGTGGTGGTCAATGACAAACCCAGCGTGCAGCGCGCGGCCGTGCGTCAGCTGCGAGC
>JAYTVG010000468.1:0-1642 GCA_043744135.1 Deltaproteobacteria bacterium
CCTGCACGGGGTCGACCGGTTTTTCTTCGGGCGGTGCAGGCTCCTCCATCTTGATTTCTTTGAGCTCTACTTCCGCGAAGCCCTCGTCTTCGATGGCTATCACCGACTCCGCGCCATTTCGGTATTGATAGATCCACGACGCGACCAGCATCAACACGAACAACGCAGCCGAGCCGCCTGCCGACATCGCCGTGAGCCGACGCGCAAACTTGTCGTCGGCCGCATCTTCTTTGGTCCACAACAGCTGCGGCGCTGACGCGAAGCGCACAAACACGCGCTCATTGTGCACCTTGAGACTCGCGAGCTCACCGTCGGTGATCGGCACGGGTTGTTGGTTTTTGCCGGTGCCGCCTACCGCGTGTTGTTGCCCGCCGCGCAGCAGCTTGCCTTGCACTTCTTCGCGCACAAAGATTTCTGCGACGCCGCCAGGCTTGAGGCGCACCAGCGGCATCACGCGCGTGATGCCGCGTTCGCGCCGCTCGGCCCTCGACATGTTGTCGCCGAGCTTAAAGGTCTCACCCTCGCGCAACACCAAGTGGTCCACGACAGATTCGCCGCGGTAGTGCACCACCTCGATGAGCGGCGCTTTAGACGTCTCAGTGGTCGGCCGCACTAGACGCTGCACGAGCGACCACGGCTCGTCGTCATCATGGTCCTCGAGTTCGTCGGGCAAAAATTGCGGCGCGAATGTCAGTTGCGGCAACGCCTGCGATGCAGCGTCGTCGAACGACGGCATGATCGCTGCGACGACGGTGGCTTCTGCGACGGTCGCGTGCGAACCGAGCGCTGACCGTGGCAAGCGGCCCTCGGGCGCTGTCACGTCACCGAGCGCGTCGCTGAAGGCCGCTTCGATGGCACCGTCGTTCAAACCGCCGTTGTTCGGCCCACCAGCGAGCCCCGGCACAGTTTCATCGGAGAGGGGCGGCATCGGCGGCGGCGCCGGCAGCGTCATCTGTGGTTCGCCGTAGCGCGCGGCGGCGGGTCGCGCAGTCGGTGCTGATTTGCGCTCCACCTTGGCAGGTTGCGCAGCTACTCGTGCGAGCGGCGTCGCTGAACGCGATAGCTGTTGCGGCGGTGGTGGGGTCGGCGCCGGTTGCACTGGCAGCTGCGGCAAAGACATCACCGTCGTCGGTGCCGAGGGCGCGGGTGCCAAAGACGCTCGCGCTTGTCCGCTCATCACCTTAATTTTGATCGTGAAGATTCCGATGGCGACGTCATCGCGAGGCCCGAGGTACCGAGCGCCTGACAGCACTTCGCCGTTGACACGCGTGCCGTTGGCGCTGCCGGTGTCTTGGATCGCGAGCTTGCCGTCATGTTCAAAGATGACGGCGTGACGACGCGAGCAGCTGTCGTCATCCAACTGCAGCGCGCACGCAGCGTCGCGACCGACCTCAAGGCGATCGCCTGACAGCATCTCGCTGCCTTCGAGCACGCCGTTGCGCATGATGAAGGCTTGGATCACCAACATGACGGCACCTCAGCGCTCGAGCGTTTCATCGATCTCTTGCCGAAAGTCCGCGCGCTTTTTCAGCAAGCTGCGCAGACTGCTTTGTCGACGTTCAAACAAGTAGATCGCGTTGGCCTTGTTGGTTTGCCCTTGAATCAGTCGGTCATCAAATTCGATGCGCGCCATCCCGCGCCG
>JAYTVG010000469.1:0-1639 GCA_043744135.1 Deltaproteobacteria bacterium
AAGCGCAGGAGATCGCCGACAGCGACAGCAAGAAATTTTGGATGCCGCAACAGTTCGACAATCCCGCAAACGTCGAAATTCACCGACCTTGGGAGGTGAACAACGTAATTCCATGAGCTCATCTTGCACAGTCGCAGCAGTACGCGTCCAGTACGCGTCCAGAGGCCACGTTGCCAATCGCCAACTCTGGCAGACACGCCGCGCATCTGTTATAACGGACACACAGCGCTCGACGACACCGCTTCGATAGCTCTAACACCAACGACACGGGGATCTCATGGCACGCATTTACGCCGACAACAGCCTCAGCATCGGTCACACGCCGCTCGTGCAGCTCAACACCGTCACACGCGGGCTCAAGTCGCGCGTCATCGCGAAGATCGAAGGACGAAATCCCGCGTATTCCGTCAAGTGCCGCATCGGCGCCGCCATGATCTGGGACGCGGAACAGCGTGGCGTGCTGGTGCGCGGAACCCAAAACGTCACCATCGTCGAGCCCACCAGCGGCAACACCGGCATCGCGCTGGCGTTTGTCGCCGCTGCGCGCGGCTACCGCATCATCTTGACGATGCCAGAAACGATGTCGCTTGAACGGCGGCGGCTGCTGAAGGCCTTTGGTGCCGAGCTCATCTTGACCGAGGGCGCCAAGGGCATGAAAGGCGCCATCGCCAAAGCGCAGGAGATCGCCGACAGCGACAGCAAGAAATTTTGGATGCCGCAACAGTTCGACAATCCCGCAAACGTCGAAATTCACCGCACCACCACCGGTCCTGAAATCTGGGACGACACCGATGGCAATGTTGACGCGTTCGTCGCTGGCGTCGGCACCGGCGGCACCATCACGGGCGTCAGCAAATACTTCAAGCAAGACAAAGGCAAAGCGATCCAGTCGATCGCGGTGGAGCCGTCGACGAGCTTGGTGCTCGGACGCCTTAAGCTCGGCCTCGCTCCCGAGCCGGGCCCGCACAAAATTCAGGGCATCGGCGCTGGCTTTAAGCCCGGCAACCTGCACCTCGACTTGATCGATGAGGTGTTGCAAGTGTCGTCGGAAGAGGCCGTCGAAATGGCAAAACGCCTGCACACCGAAGAAGGCATCACCTGCGGCATCTCGTGCGGCGCAAACGTCGTCGCTGCACTCAAAGTCGCCGCGCGCCCGGACTACCAAGGCAAGACCGTCGTCACCGTGCTGCCCGACGCTGGCGACCGATACCACTCGTCGATCCTGTTTGAGGGCATCAGCGTCTAGCTGTCGTCACAAAAAGCTGGACGTCGACGCGGCTTGCGCGCATCGCTGCGTGATGCGACCACGACCGCATGCTCAATGTCCCCGCGATTCGCATCCGCACGCTCAGCAGCTGCGGCGTCAACGCCAGCGGGCGCTACGTGCTGTATTGGATGGTGGGTGCGCGCCGCACCACATTCAACTTCGCCCTCGACCACGCGGTGGCGCTGGCTATCGAGCGCAACCTGCCGTTGGTGGTGCTTGAGCCGCTGCGCGTTGACTACCGCTGGGCGAGCGACCGGCACCATGCGTTTTGCGTGCAAGGGATGGCGGACAACGCGCGCGCTTGTGCGGATGCCGGTGTCGCGTACCACGGCTACGTCGAAGCTGAGCTCGGCGCCGGCCGCGGCTTGCTGC
>JAYTVG010000470.1:0-1633 GCA_043744135.1 Deltaproteobacteria bacterium
AACAGCGCGCGCATCTCGCGCCGCATCAGTTGTTTAGACCCAACCACATCTGCATCAGTGGCAAGCGTGTCGCTCAAGGCGAACTCCCGGGTGAAGTCCCATCCATCAAGCACACGTCACTGCGTAAAAATCGGAGGTGGGGTTCGGTAGTGTCTCGAACCTGGTTCAACCAGGTGGGTGCACAGGAGTACGGGGGAAGGCTTCTGCGACGCGGCAGCATGCACAAACCCGCACGGAACGGCCCCCAAAGACAAAGAACGGTTCAAAGCATGCTTCCGAAACACCCACCTCCGAAACGGCCGAGGCCGCATCGAGACTGTAGCAAATGCGTTTCGTGCTGTCTGATCTGAGCTGCGGCGCGAGACACCCCACCGCGGGCTATTGCCCAGCGGGTCTGTCGATCGAACCCGCCGGCGCCGTCGGGGCCAACGGTGCCACCGGCGCGGGCGACGTCACCGGCGCTGCGGGCGCGTCTTCAATGACGCCACTTTTGAGCTTTTCAAACGCAGGATTTCCCGCGAGGTTTTTCAAGTCTTCATCCTCGGCCAAGGTCGCAGTGTCCACGTAGCCATTGAGCACCGCCGTGCGCAGGTAACGCAGCGCTTGCTCTGGGTCGCCACGCACAGCGTAGACGCACGCAGTGTTGTAGTAGGCGTCCCCGAGCGTTGGGTTCGCCTCGAGCGCGCGCTTGTACCAGTCGAGCGCTTCGTCATAGCGCTCGCGCACGAAGAACGTCATGCCGACACCCACGTAGCCTTCGGCGTATTCGTGGTCGATTTCGAGCGCGGACTGCAGCTGTGCGCGCAACCGTTCCGCGTCGCCGTCAGCTTTAAAGATGTCGTATGCGGCGGCCGCGATGGCTTGGGCGCGTGACCGGCCGTCCGCGCTTTTCGGCGTCACTTTTGTCGCAGCGGATTTTACGCCCGCGCTCTTTTTAAGCACCACCGCGTCGGCTGGCAGGACGCTGCGGCACGTGCCTTTGTCGAAATGCACCGCGCCCGACATGACGTTGCCGCCCTTGGTGATGAGCAGCATCGCTGCCCCTTGCAGGTCGCCGCTACAGCCGTCGCCGGCTTTGCAAGCGCGCAAGCTGCCGACAATCGAGTCGTCCAAGCGCGAGCCCGTCAAAACCAGCGCGCCTTTTTTCCAACCGCACGCGTTGGTCGCGTCGAGCAGCGTGCCGCGCACTTCACCCTGGGTTTCTTTGAGCAACAAGTTTCCCAGCGGCGACGCATAGCGACCCGCGAGTGGGGCAGCGGACGACTGACCAGCGAGCAACGCGACCGCGCTCACAACCAGCCACGCACCTCGCTGCGACAGCGATGTGCAACGCCGATTTACCTGCGAGTCACCCAGCAAATGCAATGAAGCGCTCGCGGACCGGTGCTGCACAATTCCTCCTCGACTGCAACCACTACGCAGACGTGAGCATACGCTTCGACCTTCAAAAGCGCACGACGTTCGCAGCTGCGCGCACCGATTGACAGCCACAGCGTTGGGCTCTTAGCTTTACCTCCCCCGAGGTCGCCGCCCTGATGAAGCGCAAGGTTGATGTCACGCTGCTGGGCCGCCGCTTCACCGTCAAAACGGAGAAGGACGATGCGTACGTGCACGCGCTCGCGGCGCAGCTGAG